>NZ_JAGMUE010000120.1:0-42604 GCF_019049165.1 Streptomyces sp. AC627_RSS907 | reverse complement strand
GGTGTCGGGTGCTGGAGGCGGTGGGGTGTCGGGTGCCGGAACGGGTGGGGTGTCGGGTGCCGGAACCGGTGGGGTGTCGGGTGCTGGAGGCGGTGGGGTGCCGGGTGCCGGAACCGGTGGGGTGTCGGGCGCTGCCGGCGGCGGGGGGTCGGGCGCCGGGGGCCGCGAGGTGCTGGAGGCCGGGCGCGGCAGGGTCCGTCTCGGGGTGCGGGTGCCGTTGGCGGTGACCGCGGTTCTGCTGCTGCTGTGGTGCGCGCCCGTCGGCCTGTTGCTGAACCGCACCGACGACTCGGTCAGCGTGCCCGCCACCCTCGTCAACGACCAGCGCGACCGTACCGACCTGATCGCCGACCGCGTCCGCCGGGCGCTCAACGAGGCCCAGGCGGACCTCGTCTCGACCTCCCGGATGATCGACGCCGACGACCCCGGCGCCGCCGGGAACCTGCTGACGGACGCCCTGGAGGAACACCCCCGCTACCAGGCGCTGTACCTCGTGGACGCGGGCGAGGTGGTCGCCCGCGCCGGGGGAGACCCGCACCACTGGAGCGACGACGAGGACCTGCCGCTGGTCCGCGTCTCCGGCAAGGGGGACAGAAAGCCGGTGATCCAGGCCGCCGCCCCCGTGCCGGGGCACAGGGACGCCACCCTGGTCGGTGAGGTCCGGGTGGAGTTCCTCAACTCGCTGCTGAACCGGCCGGGCCTCGGCGAGGTCCGGGTGGTCGACGCCGACGCGCGGACGGTCGCCGCCGACGACGGGTTCCTGGCCTTCGAGGAGCTGCCCGACGGCACCCTGACCGACCTGGTCCGCGCGGGCAGCGTGCGGGCCGGTGCCGCCCGGGTCGCGAACGGCCTGCTCGTCCGGGACGGCGGCGACGTCACCGTGGCCGCCGCGGCGCCCTTCTCCGGCGGCGGTGTCGCCTCCGGCATCGGCTGGACCGTGGTCAGCAGCCAGGACGCCGACCGGTTCGAGATCGCCGCCTACGAGCGCGAGGACCGCAGCGTGCTCGCCGGGATGCTCGGCCTCGCCGCGATCGTGGTCTGCCTGGGCTGGGTGTACCTGGTCGTCGCCCGCCCGCTGAGGGCGCTGGCCACCAGTGCCGAGAAGCTCGCCGACGGAGACCTCAGGACCGTGCACCACCCCCGCTACCAGGACGAGGTCGGGGCCGTCGCCCGCAGCCTCGAACTGCTCCGCCAGCAGCTGCAGGCCCGCCGCCAGAACCAGGCCCGCCGGCCCGCCGAGCCCCGGCCCGGCGCCGGAGGAAGGTGACCCCCCGTGCTCTACCTGTACTTCGTCCTGCTGACCGGCAGCCTCTTCCTGCTCGCCGCGGGCATCGTGGAGCAGCGCCGCCACTACGCGGCCCTGCACTCCATCCCCGCCCGCGTGCTGGTCAACGGCATCCGCGGCAAGTCCTCCATCACCCGGCTGTGCGCGGGCGCGCTGCGCGGCGGCGGCCTGGTCACCGTGGCCAAGACGACCGGTACGGCCGCGCGCTTCATCCACCCCGACGCCACCGAGGAGCCGGTCTACCGCAAGTTCGGCATCGCCAACGTCGTCGAGCAGATCGGCATCGTCCGCCGGGCCGCCACCTACCGCCCCCAGGCCCTGGTCATCGAGTGCATGGCCGTCATGCCGGCGCTCCAGGAGGTCAACCAGAGCAAGCTGATCCGCTCCACGATCGGCGTGCTGTGCAACGTCCGCGAGGACCACCTCGCGGAGATGGGGCCCACCCTCGACGACGTGGCCCGCTCGCTGTGCCGCTCGATGCCGGAGAACGGCATCTGCGTCACCGCCGAGAAGGAACGCTTCCACATCCTCCAGGAGGAGGCCGACGCCCGTGACTGCCGGTTGGTCTACGCCGACCCGGACACGGTCACCGACGAGGAGCTGCGCGGCTTCAGCTGGTTCACCTTCAAGGAGAACGTCGCCATCGCCCTGGTCGTCGCCGAGCTGCTCGGCGTGGAGCGGAAGGTGGCCCTCCAGGGCATGTACGACGCTCCGCCGGACCCGGGCGTGCTCTCCGTGGAGCGCTACGTGGCCCCCGGGGACAAGCGGTTCTCCTTCGCCAACGTCTTCGCGGCCAACGACCCCGAGTCGACGTTGATGAACATCAACCAGCTGCTCGACCTCGGCGCCATCCGCCGCCCGCTCAACGTCGTGATCAACTGCCGCCCGGACCGCGTCGAGCGCAACGGCCAGATGGGCGAGATCATCCCCGGCCTGGAGCCGGAGAACGTCTTCGTCATCGGCCACCCGGCCAGGAGCGCCCTCGACGCCATCCCGGCCCGGTGGCGCGAGCGGGCGGTCGATCTCGGCGGTGAGCGGCGGTCCGCCGACGAGTTCGTGCCGGCCCTGCTCGACCGCATGGCCGACGGCTCCTCCCTGGTCGCCGTCGGCAACATCCACGGCCAGGGCGAGGAACTCCTGGAGTACCTGGCGGAACTCCCGGCCGACGACGGCGACCCCGGCCCCGCCGTGCCGGGCCCGGCCGCCGGGGCACCGGCCGAGGAGGCCCCCGTCGTCCGCATGCCGGCCCAGCGGACGGGACCGCCCCACGACGAAGCGCACGACGACCCCTACGGCGGGACACCCCGTCCGTCCGCCCGGAGGCCCCGTTGACCACCGCCGCACTCACCCCCGAGATGGCCGCCCTCGGCATCGCCATCGGCCTGTTCTTCTCACTGCTGTGCTACCTCACCACCAACCTGTCCCCCGGCGGCATGATCACCCCGGGCTGGATCGCGCTGACCCTCGTCGAGGACCTCCAGCGCGCGGCCATGATGGTGGGGGTCACCGCGCTGACCTACGGGGGCACCAGGGTCATGCAGCGGCTGGTGATCCTCTACGGCAAGCGGCTGTTCGCCGCGGTCGTGCTGTTGGGCGTGCTGCTCCAGGCCACGGTCATGATCGTGCTGTCGATCGAGTTCCCGCTGATGTACGGCAACCAGACGCTCGGATTCATCGTGCCCGGCCTGGTCGCCTACCAGATGGTGCGCCAGCCGAAGGGCGCCACCCTGCTGGCCACGGGCACCGTCTCGCTCATGGCCTACGTCGTCGTCGCCGCCGGCCTGCTGCTCGGCGTCATGCCCACCGTCTGAGACCCGGACCGCCTGAGAACCGAGGAGGAGCAAAACCATGGCAGCGAAGGCAGCGAAGGCCAGGAAACAGTCGCGTCCGGTCGTCTCGGGCCTCGTGGTGCTCGTGCTCGTCGCGGCCTCCGGCTACCTCACCCTGGAGCTGCGCGAGCGGGAGGAGACCGGCGTCACGGAGGTCGTGAACGCCGGCGTCCTCGACGGCACCGGCGGAACCCTCGGCACCGGCGTCGCCTCGAAGCGCGAGGGCGGGGAGAGCTGGTCCCGGCTGGAGAACCCCGCGCGCTCCGTGCTGCGCGACGCGGACGGCCGGGTCAGGGCCGTGCTGACCGACGGGGCGCGCACCGCCACGCTGACCGGACCGGCGCGCACCTTCGCGGAGCCGGCCTCCACCTCCTCCGAGGTCTCCACCACGGACTGGGTCCGGCTCATGCCCCGGCCCTGGGAGAAGGGCGCCGAGAAGACGAAGTGGTTCAGGGACTGGTACGCCGAGTACCGGGACAGCGAGGAGGACGACCTGTTCGCCTTCGCCTTCCAGTACGTGGCGGGCGCCCCGCAGAAGAAGGACCGGCGGGGCGTCGTCTACGCCGGTGACGCGGACTTCGGCCCGCCGGCCGCCACCGGCGGCGAGGGCGGTGGCCCACGCCTGGAGCAGTCCGACTTCTTCGACTACCTCGGCGTCCCGCACCTCTTCCGCGACGGCTCGACCGGTGTGCCCAAGCCCCTCCACGCCAGGTCCCTGGACCGCGCGGGTTACATCCGCATGGTGTTCGGCCACCGCGCCCACTACCCGCTGATGTCCTCCGACACCTCCGGCGACGGCCTGCCGCGCACCGCCGACGGCATGGCCCGCTCCGGGGAGGGCGTCGACGTCCTCCCGCTGACCGGTGTCTCGCCGGACCACCGGCCGCCCGCCATCGACCAGCTCCAGCCCGGCGACCTCGTCTTCTTCAAGCTCGACCCGCGCACCGAGGAGCGGCTGGACCACGTGGGCATGGTGCTCGGCTACGACACCGAGGGCCACCTGATCTTCGTCTCCAGCCGGGAGGAGCTCAACGGCCCGACCATCGGCGACATGGGCGGCGTCTCCCGGCTGGACGGCAACGGCACCTACGCCAGGACGCTGCGCAGCGCCAAGCGGCTGTGACCGGCGGAGGGGTCAGCTCTCCGCCGCGGCCGACGCCTGGGCCTCGCCGCGCTTGCGGATCTGCCGGAACGCGAACTCGGCCAGGTCGTCACCGGCCCGGAACACCTCGGTGGTCTTCTCCGTCACGTCCTTGCCGTTGGTGAAGCCGGCGATGGTGAAGTAGGCGTAGCGGCCGTAGGAGTTGGTGGTGGAGCGGCAGACGGCGCCGGTGCAGAAGGGCTTGACGCCGCCGCCGGACAGGGAGCGGATGATGCTCTTCTTGTCGGTCTGCTTCTTGGCCCTGGCGGCCTGCGCCTCGGTGTCGAAGACGGCCACGCCGACCGTCACGGCGGTGTCGCCCCTGGTGTAGGTGACGCGCATCAGACGGGTGCAGTCGTTGTCGGCGAGCACCTTCGGGAGCGTCTTCTGGGCGGCGGACCCGCAGGTGCGGGTGTCGGCCGCCGGGCCCTTCTCGTAGACCGCGTCGCCCATGGTCAGCCGTGTGCCGGGGAAGAGCACGTCCGGTCCGAGCGGAGCCCTGTCCTTCTGGACGCTGGAGACGAAGTCCTTCGGGTTCAGCGGCGGCGGGGCGCTGGTCGGGGCGAACGACGGGGCCGTGGCCGTCGCGCTGGGGATGTCCGCGGTCGCGGGGAGCCGGGAGGGGTTGTCCGACGCCTGGCCGGAGCCGTTCGCCGAGACGACGGCCACGGCGACGGCGGCGGCCACCGCCACGGTGGCCAGCGCGCCACCGCCGATGAAGAGCAGGCGGCGCCGCTTGTTGCGGGCCTCAGAGGCCTCCGCGAGGGCGGCCCAGTCCGGGGTGCCGTCGCCGTCGCCACTGTTCCAGGGCTGCTGCGATTGCGGTTTCCACGGATCCCACTGCGACTGAGGTCCCCCCTGCCCAAAGCTCATGGGCGGCATCTTAGACGGGCTCCGCGGCGCGCTGGTGCCGGTCCCGGGGCCCCGCGACGCCTAGCGTTCCGTTCATGCGGAAGGACGAAAGCGGCATCTGCGGGTGGTTGGTGCGACCGGCGGGCGGGCATCCGTGGGCGGTGCTCGGGGTGGTGCTGGCGGCGTCGGCGGCGCACGCGGCGCGGGTGACCCCGGACGGCGGGATGGACAACGCGATCGTCGTGCGCGCCGCCCGCACCTGGCTGGCCGGCGGGTCCCCGTACGACGATCCGCACTTCCTCTATCTCCCGGGCGCCGTCCTGGCGGCCGTTCCGCAGGCGCTGCTGCCCGGGGCCGTGCTGCGGGTGCTGGTGCCGTGCGCGGTGACGGCCCTGCTGGCACTGGGCTGGGCCTGCGCGCTGCGCCTGCACCGCGTGCCGCTGCGCAGCCGGCTGGCGGTCCTCGGGCTGACCGGGCTCGCGGCCGGCTTCGCGCCGTTCGGCCACCTGGTGCGCCTCGGCAACTGGACGGTGACGGCGGCGGTGGCCCTGCCGCTGTCCCTGCTGCTGGCGAGCCGGGGGCGGTGGACGGCGGCGGGCGCGGTCGTCGGCGCCGCCGTGGCGCTCAAGCCGCTGCTCGTGCCGGTCGTCCTGCTGTTCCTGTTCGCCGGACGGTGGCGGGCGCTGGCGGCGGCCGTGCTGGTACCCGCGCTGGCCTCCGGCGCGGCGGCACTGCTGATGCCCGATCCGGCCGGCTTCTTCACCCGTACCCTGCCGTTCCTGCTGCACGCCGACGACGGCTTCGTACGGCTGTACGAGGCCTCCCCGGCGGCCGTGCTGCCCCGGCTCGGCGTGCCGCGGGCGCTCGCCGAGGGGGCGGCGGTGGCGGCGGCCGGCGCGGGGCTGCTCTGCGCGTACGCGCGCTGGCGCCGCGCCGACCCCGGTCCGCCGCGGCTCGCGGAGACCGGCGCGGGCCTGATGCTGTCGGCGTTCCTCGTCTCCCGGCCGTCGTACGACCACTACCTCCTGGTCGTCCTTCCGCTGCTGCTCGCCGGGGTGCCGTACGCCGGTTCGGTGGCACGCGGGCCCTGGTTCTGGATCGCCCTGCTGCCCCAGGCGCCGGGGCTGGGCTGGCCCTGGCTGGAGTCGGAGCGGCGGCGGGCCTTCAAGGACGCCTTCACGCTGGGTGTGCTGGCCGTGACGGTGGCCCGGCGGGCCCGTGCCCCGGAGACGGCCGCCGGCGTCGGCGACCCTGTCCGCGCGCGGGGCGCGCCGGTGTCGCCGGCTCCGTTTTGACCCTGCCGCGGTACCCCGGGTACTCTGCACAGTCGTATGTGTATTGGCTTGCTCATTCTCACGTGAGGGGCCCTTACACCGGTCCACCGGGACCGATGACCAGCGACCAGCACGCGGTTTGCGTCACCGTGGTGCGGTCAGGGCTGTCGTGATCGTCTTCGGTGACCTTGTCAGGACCATTCACTGAAGAAGCGAAGGCTACGAACCGTGCGTACGTACAGCCCCAAGCCCGGCGATGTGACGCGCCAGTGGCACGTCATCGACGCTCAGGACGTCGTCCTGGGTCGTCTGGCCTCCACCGCCGCCTCCATTCTGCGTGGCAAGCACAAGCCCATCTACGCGCCCCACGTGGACACCGGTGACTTCGTCATCATCATCAACGCGGACAAGGTGCACCTCTCCGGGAACAAGCGCACCCAGAAGATGGCGTACCGCCACTCGGGTTACCCGGGCGGTCTGCGCTCGGTGCGCTACGACGAGCTGCTGGACAAGAACCCGGAGAAGGCCATCGAGAAGGCCGTCAAGGGCATGCTCCCCAAGAACACGCTGGGCCGTCAGATGCTCTCGAAGCTGAAGGTCTACAAGGGTGACCAGCACCCGCACGGCGCGCAGCAGCCGCAGCCGTTCGAGATCACCCAGGTCGCGCAGTAAGTCCGGCCACCCCCTAAGACTGAAGAGAATCTGAGGAGCATCGTGGCCGAGACCACTGCCGAGCAGCCGCTCGAAGAGCTTGACATCGACAGCTACACCACCGAGTCCGAGGTCCCCGTCGAGGGCGAGTACACCTCGGAGTCCATGGCCTCCCGCTTCGGCGAGCCCCAGCCGGCCGCCGGCCTGGGCCGTCGCAAGAACGCCATCGCCCGCGTCCGGATCGTCCCGGGCACCGGCAAGTGGAAGATCAACGGTCGCACCCTCGAGGACTACTTCCCGAACAAGGTGCACCAGCAGGAAGTCAACGAGCCCTTCAAGGTGCTCGAGCTCGAGGGCCGTTACGACGTCATCGCCCGCATCGCCGGTGGCGGTGTCTCCGGCCAGGCCGGCGCGCTCCGTCTCGGTGTCGCCCGTGCGCTGAACGAGGCCGACGTCGACAACAACCGCGGCCCGCTGAAGAAGGCCGGCTTCCTCAAGCGCGACGACCGTGCGGTCGAGCGCAAGAAGGCCGGTCTGAAGAAGGCCCGCAAGGCGCCGCAGTACAGCAAGCGCTAAACGCTGCCTGTACTCCGAACGCCCCGGCGGCACGCCACTGTGCTGCCGGGGCGTTCGTTTATCCCCGCCGTTGGGCGTATAACGGCACAAGACGTTCAGAAGTTGAGAAGCTCAAAGGCTTGTGTGATCGGATGGTCGGGCAGCGCATGCCGCACGCCCAGGACCACGGGAGCCGACTGCGTGGGCCGCACCAGCAGCCGCTTCCGGAACTGACGTTTCCTCAGGAGGACAAGTGGGACGACTCTTCGGCACGGACGGCGTGCGCGGTGTCGCCAACGCGGACCTGACGGCCGAGCTGGCGCTCGGGCTCTCCGTCGCCGCGGCGCACGTACTGGCCGAGGCGGGCACCTTCGCCGGACACCGGCCGACCGCCGTGGTCGGACGGGACCCGCGCGCCTCCGGGGAGTTCCTGGAAGCCGCCGTGGTCGCCGGCCTGGCCAGCGCCGGCGTGGACGTCCTGCGGGTCGGCGTGCTGCCGACGCCCGCGGTCGCCCACCTCACCGGCGCGCTCGGCGCCGACCTCGGCGTGATGCTGTCCGCGAGCCACAACGCCATGCCCGACAACGGCATCAAGTTCTTCGCCCGCGGCGGCCACAAGCTCGCCGACGAGCTGGAGGACCGCATCGAGGCCGTGTACGAGGAGCACCGCACCGGCGCCCCCTGGGACCGGCCGACCGGCGCCGGCGTCGGCCGCGTCCGCGACTACGACGAGGGGCTCGACCAGTACGTCGCCCACCTCGTCGGCGTCCTCCCGAACCGCCTCGACGGCCTGAAGATCGTCCTCGACGAGGCGCACGGCGCGGCCTCCCGGGTCTCGCCGGAGGCGTTCGCGCGGGCCGGGGCCGAGCTGGTCACCATCGGCGCGGTGCCGGACGGCCTCAACATCAACGACGGCTGCGGCTCCACCCACCTCGACCTGCTCAAGGCCGCCGTCGTCGAGCACGGCGCCGACCTCGGCATCGCCCACGACGGCGACGCCGACCGCTGCCTGGCCGTGGACCACACCGGCGCGGAGGTGGACGGCGACCAGATCCTGGCCGTGCTGGCACTGGCGATGCGGGAGCGGGACGCGCTGCGGTCCGACACCGTCGTGGCCACCGTCATGTCCAACCTGGGCTTCAAGCTCGCCATGGAGCGCGAGGGCATCCAGTTCGTGCAGACCGGCGTCGGTGACCGGTACGTCCTGGAGGAGATGAAGGCCAACGGCTACGCCCTCGGTGGCGAGCAGTCCGGCCACGTCATCATCCTCGACCACGCCACCACCGGCGACGGCACGCTGACCGGCCTGATGCTGGCGGCGCGGGTCGCGCAGACCGGCCGTACGCTCCAGGACCTGGCGTCGGTCATGGAGCGGCTGCCGCAGGTGCTCATCAACGTCCCGGACGTGGACAAGTCCCGGGTGACGACCTCCGCGGAGCTGGCGACCGCCGTCGCGGAGGCCGAGCGGGAGCTGGGCAGCACCGGGCGGGTGCTGCTGCGCCCCTCGGGGACCGAGCCGCTGGTGCGGGTGATGGTCGAGGCGGCGGACATCGAGCAGGCCCGGACCGTCGCCGGACGGCTGGCGGACGCGGTGAAGTCGGCGCTGGGATAGGCACCAAAAGCCCTGTACGGCGAAGGCCCGTACCCCTGGCAGGCCGCCAGGGGTACGGGCCTTCGGCCGAGCGGGCGCCGCGTGCGTCAGTCCGTGTCCGGGACGGACTGCAGCGTCCCGTCGTCGACGACGAGCTCGTGGTAGCCGAAGCGCTCACCGAGCTCGTGGTACCACTGGTACCGCGACTCCGTGACCGGAACCAGGTACGCCTTCAGGACCCGCAGGAAGAGCCGGAACCCGAGGTCGGGGTCGGCCTGGACGACCACCTGCTCCAGCGCGGCCACCACCTCGGCCCCGCCGGACCGGACCGCGGCCTCCACGGCGGGTGCGGCCCCGCGGATCTCCTCCAGGACCGCCTCCTTCAGCGGCCCGTCCACCGGGGGACCCGGCGGCACGGGAGTGAAGGACGGGTCGTCGCGGCGTATCCGTCCGGTGCAGATCCGGACGATGTCGCGCAGCCACGCGCGCCCGTCCGGCCCCACGGCGTCCGGGTCGTACGGGAGCCCGGTCGCCGCACGCCACAGGAGGCCGATCACCCGGGTGGGCAGCGGCGACTCCAGCAGACGCAGGGCGTCCTCCAGCAGCGTGGCCGCGTAGGCCCCGTCCCCCCAGTCCGCCGCGCCGGCGACGATCTCCTCCGGCGTGGCCTCGCCGACCCACGGGCCGGCGAACCACTTGGTGAGTCCGCTGAGCCCGAAGTCGACCCAGATGTCCTGCCGTCCCGCGGTCATCTCACGGCCTCGCGCCCTTGGGGTACGCGGTGTACACCATGTAGCCGGGCTTGTGCGCGGACCTCTTCAGCGTGATGGACACGATGTTCCGGGCGGGCCAGCTGTCACCGGTGTGGTGGTGGACGGTGCCCAGGGACGCCGTGTCGTCCAGCGTCACGTCGAACGAGAGGAGGTCCTTCGGGCTCTCGGAGTCCTTCGGGGTCTTCTGCATCCAGGAGTTCAGCCGCTTCCGGTTCTTGTCGTTCTGAGTCGGGGACATGCCCGTCAGCCACTTCCGCATCGCCTCGTCCACGGCGGCCTGGGCCGTGTCCAGATCCTTCCAGACACCGGTGACGCCGGGGTGGTTCGGGTTCTTCTCCAGGTCCCTCTTCGCCTTGTCGGCCGCCTCCCGAGGGGTGGTGTCGACGTGGTCGCCGATGGTGTGGGCGCCGCGGTCCCCCTCGTGCAGCCTCAGGTTCAGGCAGTTGTGGACGAGGACGTCCCGGGTCGGGGTCCCCGCCGTGCCCTCCGCGCCCACGTAGAAGGTGTGCGGTCCGTCGACCGTCAGGTCGTACACCGCGCTCGGTGCCAGACCCGGCCGGTCGTGCAGTGCGCCGACGACACGGGACGCGCCGTCCGGCCCGCGCAGCCGGTCACCGGCCCGCAGGTCGACCGTGAACGTCCAGCCCCGCCCGTCCACGTACACCCGGTGCCAGGCCGTGCTGGTCAGCCGGGTCCCGTCGGCGAAGGAGACGTCGACGAGCCGCCTCGTGTCGTGCCGGAACGTGTCCGTGACCGGATGGGCCGCGTGGGCACCGGTCTCGGGGTCCGTCGCGAGGACCAGGTCGCCCTCGTGGACCGAGCCGATCGGCCGGCGCGTGCCGTCCGCCATCAGTACCGGCGTGTCCGCCGGGAAGCTGTTGACGCGGCAGCTCGTCAGGGCGTCCTCGACGATGTTGGTGTGCTGCTGGAGGGCCGCCAGCGTGCTCGGGTCGATGTCCAGGGTCTTCAGGGCCTTGAACGCGTCGGTGACCCCGATCCCGGTCCGCAGCGCGGCGTCCAGGGCGGTGAGCGCGTCGGCGATCTTGGCGAACGCCTTGCCCGGGATGAAGTTGCTCGCCGCCCAGGCGCAGCCGCTCGCGCTGCCGTGCCAGCAGTCCAGGAAGTCCTGGACCAGGACCGCCTTGAGGATCTGGTAGACGACGGTCTGCTTGATCAGGTCGAGCTTGCTGAAGTAGTGGGTGACGTCCTTCTTCAGCCCGGTGAAGCGCTCGGTCTTGATCAGGACCGTGTCCTGCGCCGGGCAGCCGGAGGACGTCGCCGGCACGTCGGGGTCGGTGCAGAGGAAGAAGTCGACCGTGGCGTCGAACGTGACCGCGAAGGTGACCGTGCAGCCGCCGAACCCGATCTCGATGACGCAGTCGTTCTTCTGCTGGGTGTCGGTGACCTCGACGCTGTCCTCATCGACGACGTAGAAGGTGCCGCCGATCCCGGTGCCGGCGCCCGCGGAGACCTGCTGGTTGGCCTCCTTGCGTTCGGCGGACTCCGCGGCCTCCTGGGCCTCCTCCGCGTACTTCTGGGCGTCCTTCGCGGCCTCCTCCGCCTCGGTGGCGGCGGCGTCCGCGCGGTCGGCCGCCGCCCGGGCGTCCCGGGCGGACTCCTCGGCCTCCGAGGCGGCCGTGCGGGCGGCCTCCGCGTCGAGGGCGGCCTCGTCGGCGGAGTCGCGGGCGTCCTTGGCGTGGCCCTCGGCGCGGCCCGCCGCCTTGTCGGCGGCCTCCGCGTCCTCGGTGGCCTGGCGGTCGTACTCGACCGTGCGGGCCAGTGAGGCGGTGGCCTTGGACGCGGCGAGGGCGGCGTCGGCGGCGTAGCCGAGGGCCTCCTTGGCGTAGGTGCGGGCGTCGGCGGCGTGGCCGGCGGCGTTCGCGGCGTGGACGTAGGCCTGCTTCGCGTCGCCCTTCGCCTGGTCGGCGAGGTTCTTGGCGGCGGAGGCCTCGGCCTGCGCGTTCTTGGCGTGGGCCTCGGCGACGGCCTTCTGCTGTTCGGCGATCGACTTCGACGCCTGACCGGACAGCACCACGAGGCCGGCGGCCGAGTCGGTGTCGACGTAGGGGGAGCCGAGCTGGATCGCGTCGTTGGCGGGCTGGGCGACCTGCGCGGCGGCGTTGCCGGCGTCCACGGCGGCCTGGGCGGTGACGTGGGCGAACCCGGCGGCCTTCGCCGACGCGGCCAGGGCCTTGCCGGCTTCCTTGCTCGCCTCGTCCGCGTGGGTCTTGGCGGTCTTGGCCTGCTTCTCCGCCTCGTCGGCCAGTGCGACGGCCGCCTTCGCCTCGGCCGCGGCGTGCTGGGAGGCCTGGATGGCGTCGGCCGCGGCGCTGGTCGCGGTCTTCACCGCGGCGTCGGCCCTCAGCTTCGCCGCCTGGGCGTCGTCCGCGTGCGCGCGGGCCCGCTTGGCGGCGGCCTCGGCGCGGGTGGCGGCGGCGTCCGCGTCGGCGGCGGCCTGCGTCGCCGCGTCGGCCGCGGTGCGGGCCCGCCCGGCGGCGGCTTCGGCGTCGTCGGCGTGCCTGGCCGCGGCGTTGGCCGCCGCCCTGGCCTCCTGGGCGTTGCTGTCGGACTCGTGGGCCTGCGCGAAGGCCTCCTTCGCGTCGGCCTTGGCGCGTGCGGCGTCGGCCTTCTGCTCGGCGTCCCAGGCGTCGTCCCGCAGGTCGCGGGCCTTGTCCCGGGCCTTGACCGCGGCGTCCCTCCTGTCGGACGCCGTGCCCTCGGCCGCCTCCGCCCTGTCCTTGGCGTCCTTGGCCTTCGTCGCCTCGGATTCGGCGGTCTTCCGGTGCTCGGCCGCCTCGGCCCGTTTGGCGGCGGCGTTGTCCTTCTCCGCCTTGGCCGTCTTCTCCTCGGCCTCGGCGGCCAGGCGCTCGGCGTGGGCGTCGGCGGCGGCCGCCTTGGCCTCGCCCTCGGCCTTCAGGGCCTCGGTGAGCTTGGCCTCCGCGGTCTCCTTGTCCTTCTTGGCGTTGTCCCGGTGGACCTTGGCCGCGTCCGCCGCGGCCTTCGCCTGCAGCTCGGCGACGTGTGCGGCCTCCTTGCGGAACTCCGCCTTGGACTGCGCCGCCTGCGCCAGCGCACGCTGCGCGATGGTCTCGCTGTCCCCGGCGGAGGCGCGGGTGGCGGCCTCGGCCGTCTCCGCGGCCTTCACCAACGCCGTCAGCGCCGCCGCGGCGCCCTTGGTGACCTGCGCCTTCTGCTGGCCGGCCAGCAGACCGCGACCACGCGGCGCCCCGTTGGCGTCGGCGATGCCGTAGGCGGCCTGGGTGGCGGTGTCCGAGGCGGCGGCGGCCTTCTTGGCCGTCTCGAGCTGGGCCCTGACGGCGGCGAGCTGCTTCTTGGCCTGCGCCTGGGCGTCGGTGATGCCCTTCTTCGCCTTGTCGAACTGCGCCTTGTCCGGGTAGGAGAGGCTGTCGGTGCCCTGGTGACCGGACGGCTTGATCAGGAACTTCTGCGCGGCGGAGTTCTTGCAGTCCCACAGCCGCGCGTCCGTGCTCTTGGTGAACGCGCTCAGGTCCAGGCACTTGCCGGTGGTCACGCTCTGCAGGGGCGCGGTGGCACGGGCGTCGCCCTTCCACGACTGCCCCTTGGACTTGTAGCAGTCCGATATCTGGATCTTCGTGCCGTTCGCCGACGCGTTCCCGGCCACGTCCAGGCACTTCTGCGAATTGACGTTGCGCAGGTGGAGGTCGTCCTCACTGCCTTCGAGCGTCCACTGCTGGGCCGCGCCGCCGTTGCAGGTGTAGATCTGGACGGGCGTGCCGTTGGTCTTGCCGCCGCCGGCGACGTCCAGGCAGTTGCCCTTCGCGCCCGGCACCTCGATCGCCACGGGACTGTCGCCGATCCAGCCCACCCCGCCGGCGGACCAGTAGTCCTGCCAGCGGGCGAGGTGGTCGGCGCCCCAGGACTGGCCGAGCAGGTCGGCCATCGACTCGGAGGCCTTGGCCAGGGCCGTCGTGGCCTCGCGGTTGGCGTCGAGGATCTGGTTGCGCTGGACCGCCTGGGAAGCGATCTCCTGCTGCCACTCCTGCGCGGCGACGTCCTCCACCTGGCGCAGGGCCTTGTTCGGGTCGATCGGGTCCTGCCACGCGCAGGACGCGAAACGCGTCTTCATGTCCTCGACCGCGACCCGGTACTCCGCCGTGCCCGGCTGGGGAGCGGTGCGGGGGAAACCGCCGGAGGCCAGGAAGATGCGGGCGTCGTCCGCGCTCGCGTTCGAGGAGCCGTCCGTCAGCTCCTCGAACGCCTGCTGCTCGTAGTACTGCCGGTCCCGTTCGTCGGACGGCAGGGAGGGGTCGTACGGCTTCTCACCGTAGAGGGGAGCACCGAGGTCGGTGACGGCCTTGAGGGTCTTCTCGTCCGCCTCCGGGGTCGGGTCGTAGAAGTCGAACTCCTCGTTCCAGTCGGGTCCTCCGGCCCATTTGCCCAGGCCGGTCTGGTCGTAGAAGTCGTCGCCCTCGTGGACACCGGGAACCCAGTGGAACCCGGTGACGGTGAACCCGCCGGGGGTCTCCAGGCCGTCGAGCGGCTTCTCCCACGCGTTCCTGCGCGCGTGCAGACGCTCCCAGGTGGCGTCCCAGTCGGCCTCGTCCTTCTCGTGCGCCTGGTGCAGCGGGCCGTCGAACGCGCCGTCCAGAGTCGCCAGTTCGCGCAGCTTCTCCGGCGTCTGGTCGAGGGCGTCCTGCGCGAAGCGGTACATGCCCGGCCCGCCCAGGCGCAGGGCGTCGGTCATCAGGCACTGGTCGAAACGCAGTTGCTCGTCCGCCGTGGTCTCGTACCAGTCGTCCGGCCGGTCGCTGGACCGCGTGCCGTCGGCGCCGACGGGGACCGCCGCGAGTTCGGGCCGTACGGCGGTGGTGGCCAGGACGGTGACCGTGCTCAGCAGCAGGGCGATACGGGTGAGTGTTCTGTGTCTTCCCGATCTCGGTGTCGGGAGGACGGGTGATCTGGAACGCAAGGGTGCATCCCCTTTTCGTGGTGAGAGGGATGACCGGGAATGAGCCGGTGAGCGCGGAGGGCCGTGACGGCGCCCGCCTTCTGCGGCGTCAGGAACGGCGCATGGTGTGTGGTGCCGGATGCACGGATGGCCGGTGCCGCGGCATGCGACGCGCCCCTCCCCGTGGCGGCGCTGTTCCCCCGGTCGCTGATGGATGTGCGCGAGGACGGAGTGGTCAGTTCCAGCCGGGCGCGGCGCAACACTAGGCAGAAGTCGGGGGAGTGGGAAGGAGTGCCAGGGGCCTGCGGGAAGGGCGGTTGGCGCGAACCTTGCTACCGGTCGGTAGTCGTCCTGGTTCACCGTTCCTTCACAAGACAAGGGGCGCTTGTGGAGTTCTGGTGTTCAGGTGGCGGAGGGCGGGGTGAGGCGTCGGCTGAAATTGGCCGGTAACCGACGGCGGGAAAGGTTCAGGTTCGGGTCCGTCGGAGCCGCTCAGGCCCCGGGGCGTCTGCGCGGGCGTTCGTGCTGCCCGGCCCAGAGGGCCTTCTGGACCAGCAGCGTGAGGATCCCCGCGAGGACGATGCCGAGCAGGTTGAGCAGGAGTTGCTCGGTGGAGCCCCGGGTCTGGACGGTGTCGCCGTAGCTCAGCGCCACGGCGGCGTTCGCGGCGGCCGGGACCGTCGTCACCGAGATGGCGACGCCGACCAGGGCGCCGGACTTGGCGGACGTCAGCGAGAGCGTGCCCGCCGCACCCGCCAGCACCGCCACCACGAAGGAGAACCAGTCGGGGGCGTAGACGAACCCGGTCTGCGGGCGATCGCCCTCCAGCCGCTCCTCGGTGAACAGCCCGACCGCGTCCATGAAGAAGCTGAAGCCCACCGTCACCGCCATCGCCACCGCGAAGCCGACGAGCAGGGCGGTCATCGAGCGCAGCGCGAGGCGGGGCTGACGCTGCACGGCCGCGGTGGAGATACCGGCCAGCGGCCCGAACTCCGGGCCCACCGCCATCGCGCCCACGATGAGGATCGCGTTGTCCAGCACCACACCACAGGCCGCGATCATCGTGGCGAGCGTGATGAAGGCGACGTAGGTGAACGACAGCGTCGACTCCTCGTGCGTCGCCTCCTCCAACTGCTCCCACAGCACCGCGTCCGCGGCCTCGCCCGGCGCGTCCTTCTCGGCCCGGTCGGCGCGCGTGGACAGCGACAGGTCGATGTGCTCGGCGGTGATGGCACCACGGCTGTCGATGCCCAGCACCTGGAGCTCGCGGATGAGTGGGTCACCCGCCTCGCGGGCCACGTCGCACATGACCACGTCGCCCTCGGGATCGCGTGCGGCGCCCGGCAGGACGACCAGGTGGGCGGTGCCGACCGTCCGGCCGATCAGGCGGACCACCTCGTCGGTCCGGTCGGCCGGGGTGATCAGACGCAGATGCAGCAACATCCGGCATTTCTACCTTCTGCGGTGGTCACCGTCACAACTTGCGCAGCCTGAGGCGCTGCACCTTGTGGTCCGGTCCCTTGCGCAGGATGAGGGTGGCCCGGCCCCTGGTGGGGGCCACGTTCTCCACGAGGTTGGGCTTGTTGATGGTGCGCCAGGTGGTGCGGGCGTAGTCGAGGGCCTCCTCCTCCGACACCTGGGTGTACTTGCGGAAGTACGAGGACGGGTTCTGGAAGGCGGTCGCGCGCAGCTTGCGGAAGCGGCTGAGGTACCAGCGCTCGATGTCCTCGGTGCGGGCGTCGACGTACACGCTGAAGTCGAAGTAGTCGGCGAGGCCGACCCTGGTGCGGCCGTCCTTGCCGGGCAGCGCGGGCTGGAGCACGTTGAGGCCCTCGACGATCAGGATGTCGGGGCGGCGGACGACCAGCCGCTCGTCCGGGACGATGTCGTAGATGAGGTGGGAGTAGACCGGCGCGGTCACCTCCGCCTTGCCCGCCTTGATGTCGGCGACGAACCGGGTGAGCGCCCGGCGGTCGTACGACTCGGGGAAACCTTTCCGCGACATCAGGCCGCGGGCCTCCAGCTCCCTGGTGGGCAGCAGGAAGCCGTCGGTCGTGACCAGCTCGACGCGCGGGTGCTCGGGCCAGCGGGACAGCAGCGCCTGGAGGAGGCGGGCGACGGTGGACTTGCCGACCGCCACCGAGCCGGCGACCCCTATGACGAAGGGCGTGCCGGACTGCGAGCCCTGTTCACCGAGGAAGGTGTTCAGCGCGCCGCGCAGGCCGTCGGTGGCGCCGACGTAGAGGTTGAGGAGCCGGGAGAGCGGGAGGTAGATGTCCCGCACCTCGTCGAGGTCGATGACGTCGCCGAGGCCGCGCAGCTTCTCGACCTCCTCGGCGGTGAGGGGGAGCGGCGTCTTGTCGCGCAGCGCGCTCCACTCGGGACGGGTGAGGTCGACGTAGGGAGTCGCCTCCGGCCGCTGCCGGTGGGCGCTCCTGGGCATCGAGGAGACCGGTGAGATCACAGTCCATTGTTAACGGAAGACGAACGGGGCGGCGGGTGGGGTGTGTCACGCCGGACGCCCCGCCCGCGGGGGAGATCACGTCGGCGTCACGGTCGGATAACCGGGTGAACCTCATGGATCAGCTGTGCGCGCCCTGTGCGTAGAGTGCGCGCACAGCATGCGGGGAGCCTCTCCGCGATTCCGGCAGAAAGAGCCCCCCGACGTGAGAACCACCCCCGTCCGCCGTTCCGCCCTCGCTGCCTCCGCCGCGGCCCTGGCCCTCCTCGTGACCGCCTGCGGCTCCTCCGACGACGGTGGCGACAAGGCGTCCGGCGACGGCGGGGCCAAGGGCGACAAGACCGCCTCCGCGGCTCCGGCGGCGGCCCGGGCGCTCACCGCCGCCGAGCTGGAGAAGGCGGCCCTGGCGCAGGCGGACGTCAAGAACGGCAAGGTCACCAAGGCGTCGGCGGCGGACGACGTCGCGAAGGACAAGATCAAGGGGGCGCAGGCGGAGTGTGAGCCGCTCGCCTTCGCCGAGGCCGGCGTCCCGCTGGGCGAACCGGCGGCGACGGTGAAGCGGACCTGGACGGAGGGGCCGAAGAAGCCGTCCTCGGACGCGAGCACCGAGGAGGCCATCGGCAGCGCGTTCGACCTGGACAAGGCCCTGGTGACGCTGGCCTCCTACGAGGACGGCGGCGCCGAGGCGGTCATCGAGGACGTGAGGACGGCCGCCGGCACGTGCGCCGGGGGCTTCGCCTTCACCGCGGTCGGGCAGTCGGCAAAGATAGCCGAGGTGGCCGAGGACCAGGCGCCCGGAGGCGCCGACGAGGCGGTCGCGATGACGATGACGATGACCGGCGACGACGGTGACGCGTTCCCGGTGAAGGTGGTCGTCACCCGCAAGGGCTCCACCGTCGTCTCCTTCACCGTCCTCAACCTGGCCTCCGCCGGCACCGGCAAGGACTTCCCGTTCCCCACGGAGATCAGCGACGCGCAGCTCGCCAAGCTCGGCTGAGTCTGCCGCTCGTCGGCGCCGACGTTCCCACCGGGGTGTTCGTACCCCGGTGGGAATTTCCGATTTCGGGCACGGGAAGGCCCGTTCGGGAACGAATCTGATCGTAGGCTGCCGGGCATGTGCGGAATCGTGGGTTACGTGGGGTCTCAGTCGGCGCTCGACGTCGTGATGGCCGGGCTGAAGCGGCTCGAGTACCGGGGTTACGACTCGGCGGGCGTGGCCGTGCTCGCGGACGGCGGTCTCGCCACCGCCAAGCGCGCCGGAAAGCTCGTCAACCTCGACAAGGAACTGGCGGAGCGGCCACTGCCGACCGCGGCGACCGGCATCGGCCACACCCGCTGGGCCACGCACGGCGGACCCACCGACGCCAACGCCCACCCGCACCTCGACAACGCGGGCCGGGTGGCCGTGGTGCACAACGGCATCATCGAGAACTTCGCGCCGCTGCGGGCCGAGCTGGCCGAGCGCGGCCACGACCTGGCCTCCGAGACCGACACCGAGGTCGTCGCCCACCTCCTCGCCGAGGAGTTCTCCGCCTGCGCCGACCTCGCCGAGGCGATGCGGCTGGTGTGCCGGCGGCTGGAGGGCGCGTTCACGCTGGTCGCGGTGCACGCGGACGCGCCGGACGTGGTCGTGGGGGCGCGTCGCAACTCGCCGCTCGTGGTGGGCGTGGGGGAGGGCGGGTCCTTCCTCGCGTCCGACGTCGCCGCGTTCATCGCCCACACCCGGGACGCCATCGAACTCGGCCAGGACCAGGTGGTGGAGCTGCGCCGGGACGGCGTGACCGTCACCGGCTTCGACGGCAGCCCGGCCGACGTCCGCTCCTACCACGTCGACTGGGACGCCTCCGCCGCCGAGAAGGGCGGCTACGACTACTTCATGCTCAAGGAGATCGCCGAGCAGCCGAAGGCGGTCGCCGACACGCTGCTCGGCCGCATCGACGGCTCCGGCACGCTGAGCCTGGACGAGGTACGGATCCCTCCGAGCGCGCTGCGCGAGGTCGGCAAGGTCGTCATCGTCGCCTGCGGCACGGCCTTCCACGCCGGGCTGATCGCCAAGTACGCCATCGAGCACTGGACGCGCATCCCCTGCGAGGTGGAGCTGGCCAGCGAGTTCCGCTACCGCGACCCGATCCTCGACCAGCAGACCCTGGTCGTCGCCATCTCCCAGTCCGGCGAGACCATGGACACCCTCATGGCCCTGCGCCACGCCCGCGAGCAGGGCGCCAAGGTGCTGGCCATCTGCAACACCAACGGTTCGACCATCCCGCGCGAGTCCGACGCGGTGCTCTACACGCACGCCGGACCCGAGGTCGCCGTCGCCTCCACCAAGGCCTTCCTGACCCAGCTCGTGGCCTGTTACCTGGTCGCCCTGTACCTGGGCCAGGTGCGCGGCACGAAGTTCGGCGACGAGATCCGCGACGTCGTGCGCGACCTCTCGCGCATCGCCGGAGCGGTCGAACAGGTCCTGGGGACCATGGAGCCGGTACGGGAGCTGGCACGCTCGCTCGCCCACAAGGACACGGTGCTCTTCCTGGGCCGGCACGTGGGGTACCCGGTCGCACTCGAAGGCGCCCTGAAGCTCAAGGAGCTGGCCTACATGCACGCCGAGGGCTTCGCGGCGGGCGAGCTGAAGCACGGGCCGATCGCGCTGATCGAGGAGGACCTGCCGGTCGTCGTGGTCGTCCCGTCCCCGCGCGGGCGCTCCGTGCTCCACGACAAGATCGTGTCCAACATCCAGGAGATCCGGGCGAGGGGAGCCCGCACCATCGTCATCGCCGAGGAGGGCGACGAGGCGGTGGTGCCCTACGCCGACCACCTCGTCAGCATCCCGGCCACCCCGACCCTGCTCCAGCCGCTGGTGGCGACGGTGCCGCTGCAGGTCTTCGCGTGCGAACTGGCCACGGCCCGGGGGAACGAGGTGGACCAGCCCCGGAACCTGGCGAAGTCGGTGACGGTGGAGTGAGCCGGCTTCAGGGCCCCGGCAGGGGGTGAACGTTCCGGTCGGCCCGACCGAGCCCGACCGGGCCCGGTCGGTTCCGGTCGGTTCCGGTCGGGAAGGCGGCGACGGCGCACGCCGGGTCCGAGGACCGCGTACGGCCCCCGGACCGCACCGGAGCACGACCGGGCCCACGGTGAAGTGCCCACGGCCACCCCCTGGTGAGGCCGGGCCGCAGGCACGCCACGTGCTCACCGCAGCGACCCGGCGCCCCGCGGACCCCCGCGCTCAGCCCCCTGCCCGCGTCACGCTCCGCCACGCCTTGGGGATCGTCCCGGCGACGTCGTGGGCCCCCATCGGCGCCCCCTCCGCCGCCAGCCGCCCCGCCAGCCCGTGCACGTACGCCCCCACGCTCCCCGCGTCCACCGCCGAGAGCCCCGCCGCCAGCAGCGATCCTGCCAGCCCCGACAGCACGTCCCCGCTCCCGGCGGTGGCGAGCCACGAGGTCCCGGTCGCGTTGACCCGCACCGGACCGCCGTCCGGCCCGGCGACCACCGTCGTCGACCCCTTCAGCAGCACCGTCGCCCCGTACCGCGCCGCCAGCTCCCGCACCGAGGCCAGCCGCGCCCCCTCGACCTCCTCGCGGCTCACCCCGAGCAGCGCCGCCGCCTCCCCGGCGTGCGGCGTCATCAAGGTCGGCGCCGTACGCCCCCGTACCGCCGCGGCGTCCGCCAGCCGCAGCCCGTCCGCGTCGATCAGCACCGGCACCTGGGCCGCCAGCACCTGCGCCACGGTGCCGGCGTCGTCACCGGCCCCCGGCCCGACGACCCACGCCTGCACGCGCCCCGCCCGCTTCGGCCCCTCGTCGGACACGAGCGTCTCCGGGAAGCGGGCGATCACCGCGTCCCCGGCCGGACCGACGTACCGCACCGCCCCCGCCCCGCCCCGCAGCGCCCCGGCGACGGCGAGCACCGCCGCGCCCGGATAGCGCGCCGACCCGGCGGCGACGCCCACGACCCCCCGCCGGTACTTGTCGCTCTCGACCCCCGGCACCGGCAGCAACCGCGCCACGTCCGCGTGCTGCAACGCCTCCAGCTCGGCCGCGTCGGCCGGCAGCGCCAGCCCGATGTCCACCAGCCGCACCGATCCGGCGTACTCCCGCGCCGGGTCGACCAGCAGCCCCGGCTTGTGCGTCCCGAACGTCACCGTCAGGTCGGCCCGTACGGCGGCCCCGCGCACCTGCCCGGTGTCCGCGTCGACCCCGCTCGGCAGGTCGACGGCGACGACGGCGGCCCGTGACCGCGCCGCCGCGTCCGCGAGCGGGACCGCCTCCTG
Source organism: Streptomyces sp. AC627_RSS907 (assembly GCF_019049165.1). Taxonomy (NCBI): domain Bacteria; kingdom Bacillati; phylum Actinomycetota; class Actinomycetes; order Kitasatosporales; family Streptomycetaceae; genus Streptomyces; species Streptomyces sp. AC627_RSS907. The sequence goes on along the minus strand of NZ_JAGMUE010000120.1, from coordinate 20,992 downwards.
GCGCAGTCCGCCCCTGCCGCCGATCCCGACGATGCCGTCGACGACCAGATCGGCCCGCGCGATCAGCTCCTCGGCGGATCCGGTTTCCGCGACCCGTCCGCCCGCCCGGCGCAACGCCGCGAGCCCCGCGCCGTGGGCGCGCCCGGGCGAGAGCAGTACGGCCGTCACCCCCGCGCCCCGCCGGGCGAGCCGCGCCCCGGCGTACAGGGCGTCGCCGCCGTTGTCGCCGCTGCCGACCAGCAGGACGACCCGGCTTCCGTAGACCCGCCCGGACACCCGGCCGAGCAGGTCCGCGCAGGCGGCGGCGAGCCCTGCCGCGGCCCGCTGCATCAAGGCTCCCTCCGGCAGCCGTGCCATCAGTTCCCGTTCGGCCATCCTGACCATTTCCACGCTGTACGCAGTCCGCATGCCGTCGAGTCTTCCCCGTGGGCCGCGAACGTTCACGAAGCCCCGCGCGAGGTGAGGGACAGTTGTCCCATGGGTGACGACGAGACGGGCGACGACGAGACGGCACAGGTGATGACGTCACTGGGGGCGCGTCTGCGCGCCATCCGGCAGGCCCGCGGCCTCACGCTGGCCCAGCTCGGCGGCGCCACCGGCATCTCCGTGAGCACGCTGTCCCGGCTGGAGTCGGGGCAGCGCGAGCCGGGCCTGCGGCACCTGCTGCCGCTGGCCCGGGCACACCGGCTGCCCCTGGACGAACTGGTCGGCTCCCGCACCGGTGACCCCCGCGTCCACCCGCGCCCCTTCACCCGGCACGGCCAGACCTGGATCCCGCTGACCCGCAACCCCAACGACGGGCTGCACGCGTACAAGCAGATCCTCCCCGCCCCCGCGACCCCGCGGACGCGGTGGACCCCGCGGCCCGACCAGGGGTCGCACGAGGGCCACGAGTGGATCTACGTACTCTCCGGCCGTCTGCTCCTCGCCCTGGGCGACCACGACCTCGTCCTGTCGGCGGGCCAGACGGCGGAGTTCGACACCCGCGTCCCGCACGGCATCGCGAACGCGGGGGACCGGCCCGTCGAGTGGATCGCCCTGTACGGCGCGCAGGGCGAGCGCATGCACATCCGGGTCCAGCCGACGGGAGGCACCGCCCAGGCCCGCCCGGCCGACGCGCCCACCGATCCGCCCGCCACCGCACCGTGAGGCGAGCCGTGTCCGTCGCGGCAGTACGGCCGTTGCCGTGGGTGGGGCGCTCGTGTCCGTCGCTGGTGGGGCCGTTGCCGTGGGTGGGCGCTCGTGTCCGTCGCTGGTGGGGCCGTTGCCGTGCGTGGGGGTCAGGGTCCGTCGCCGTACGGGTCGCCACCGCGCCGTGAGGCGAGCCGCGTCCGTCGCCGTACCGGCCGCCACCGCGCCGTGGGGCGAGCCGTGTCCCTCGCCGCACGGACCCGGGCCCTACCCCTCGGCGATCACCACCGCCGACGCCACCCCCGCGTCATGGCTCAGCGACACGTGCCACGACGCCACGCCCAGCTCCGCCGCGCGCGCCGCCACCGTCCCCGTCACCCGCAGCCGCGGGCGCCCGCTGTCCTCGACGTACACCTCGGCGTCCGTCCACAGCAGGCCCGCCGGCGCACCCAGCGCCTTGGCCAGCGCCTCCTTCGCCGCGAAGCGGGCCGCGAGCGAGGCGACGCCCCGGCGTTCACCGCTCGGCAGCAGCAACTCGCTCTCCAGGAAGAGCCGCTGGGCCATGGCCGGTGTGCGCTCCAGCGACGCCCCGAACCGCTCGATCTCGGCCACGTCGATCCCGACCCCGATGATGCTCATGCCGGGCACCCTAACCACTGCCGGCCGCAGGCGAGCGGGTGGCAGTCCGGGCACACGGCGCCGGGCGGGGGCTCTGAGAGACTGTGGGCACGATGAGTGAGACAGCTGCTCGGCGGACCGCGCCCCTGCGGGCCCGTGCCGAGATCGATCTGGCCGCCCTGCGGGCCAACGTCCGCGCACTGCGCGAACGGGCTCCCGGGTCGGCTCTCATGGCCGTGGTCAAGGCCGACGCCTACGGCCACGGCGCGATCCCCTGCGCCCGCGCCGCCGTCGAGGCGGGCGCGACCTGGCTGGGCACCGCCACGCCGCAGGAGGCCCTCGCCCTGCGCGCCGAGGCGGGGCTCCCGGACGACGTGCGGATCATGTGCTGGCTGTGGACGCCGGGCGGGCCCTGGCGCGAGGCCGTCGAGGCCGGCCTCGACGTGTCCGTCAGCGGCATGTGGGCCCTGGCGGAGGTCACCGAGGCGGCACGGCGGGCCGGGCGGCCGGCGCGCGTGCAGCTCAAGGCCGACACGGGCCTCGGCCGGGGCGGTTGCCAGCCCGGCGAGGACTGGGCCGAGCTCGTGCGGGAGGCCCTGCGGGCCGAGGCCGAGGGGACCCTCCGCGTCACCGGGCTCTGGTCGCACTTCGCCCGCGCCGACGAGCCCGGCGACCCCTCGATCGCCGCCCAGCTCACCCGCTTCCGGGAGATGACGGCCCACGCCGAGCGGCAGGGCGTGCACCCCGAGGTGCGGCACATCGCCAACTCGCCGGCCACGCTCACCCTCCCCGAGGCCCACTTCGACCTCGTACGCACCGGCATCGCGACCTACGGCGTCTCGCCCAGCCCCGAGGTGGGCACCCCCGCCGACTTCGGGCTGCGTCCCGTGATGACGCTGTCCGCCTCGCTGGCCCTGGTCAAGCAGGTCCCCGGCGGCCACGGCGTCAGCTACGGGCACCACTACACCACCCCCGGCGAGACCACCCTCGGCCTCGTCCCCCTCGGCTACGCGGACGGCATCCCGCGCCACGCCTCCTCCGCCGGCCCCGTCCTCGTCGACGGCAAGTGGCGCACGGTCGCGGGGCGGATCGCGATGGACCAGTTCGTCGTCGATCTGGGCGGGGACCGGCCGGAGCCGGGCGCCGAGGCGGTGCTGTTCGGGCCCGGCGACCGCGGCGAGCCCACCGCCGAGGACTGGGCGCAGGCCGCGGGCACCATCGCGTACGAGGTCGTCACCCGGATCGGGCCCCGCGTCCCGCGCGTCTACCTGAACGAGTGACGCGCCCGTCCACGGCGTGACGCGCGCGGCACGCGTCGAGGTGAATCAGCGACCAGTGGGTATCCGCACAACGGCCCGGTGAAGAGGAGCGGTACGTGAGCGAGAGCAACGCGGAGGCCGTCGCGGCGGCCGTCGCCTCCGCCACGGACGCGGCCGCCGGCGGCTGGCGCCGGGCGACCGGCATCGCCGGCGTCGCGATAGGCGTGGTCGCGGCGGGCGCGGCGGCCGGCGTGGCGATAGAGCGGCTCACCGTCGGCCGGGGGATACGCCAGAAGGCACGGCTCGCCCTCGACTCGGCGGGACCGTACGGCGGACTGCGCGGCACCCCGGGCAGGGCGTACGCCGACGACGGCACCGAGCTGTACTACGAGGTCGACGACGTCGATCCGGAGGCGGAGACCGCGCTCACCCGGCGCCGCCGGCGGCTGTTCGGCCGCAGGGCGCCCGCCCCCGTGACGGTCGTCTTCAGCCACGGCTACTGCCTCAACCAGGACTCCTGGCACTTCCAGCGGGCGGCCCTGAGGGGCGTCGTGCGCACCGTGCACTGGGACCAGCGCAGCCACGGCCGGTCCGGGCGGGGCGTGTCCCAGGTGCGGGACGACCGGCCGGTCACCATCGACGAGCTGGGCCGCGATCTGAAGGCGGTCATCGACGCGGCCGTGCCCGAGGGCCCGATCGTGCTGGTCGGGCACTCCATGGGCGGCATGACGGTGATGGCCCTGGCGGACGCCTTCCCCGACCTGGTCCGCGAGCGCGTCGTCGGTGTGGCCCTGGTCGGCACGTCGTCCGGGCGGCTCGGCGAGGTCAACTTCGGACTGCCCGTGGCCGGTGTCAACGCGGTCCGGCGGGTGCTCCCGGCGGTGCTGAAGGCGCTGGGACAGCGGGCCGAGCTGGTGGAGAAGGGGCGGCGGGCGACGGCGGACCTGTTCGCCGGGATCATCAAGCGGTACTCGTTCGCGACCCGCGACGTCGACCCGGCCGTGGCCCGGTTCGCCGAGCGGATGATCGAGTCCACGCCGATCGACGTGGTCGCCGAGTACTACCCGGCCTTCAACGACCACGACAAGACCGAGGCGCTCGCCCACCTCGCCGACCTGCCGGTCCTGGTGCTGGCCGGCGTACAGGACATGGTCACGCCGAGCGAGCACAGCGAGGCGATCGCCGACCTCCTGCCGGGCGCGGAGCTGGTGCTGGTGCCGGACGCCGGGCACCTGGTCATGCTGGAGCACCCGGAAGTCGTCACCGACCGCCTCGCCGACCTGCTCGCCCGCGCCGGTGCGTTGCCGGCAGCGGCTACCGTGGACGGCTGTGACTCCGCCTCTTCCTGACTCCTCCCGAGCGGAAGCGGCTTCCAGCCTTCCGGCTGCGGTCCAGCCCGACCGGCCCCTTGCGGGGTGTGACAAGCGTACTACTGCGAGTGAGTGACGATGGAAGAATCCGCCAAGGCGCCCATCCCGACGGAGACCGGCCCGGCCGGGCCCGGTCCCGTCGTCGAGGTCACCGTCACCTCCCCGGAGCAGATGCGGGAACTGGGCCGCAGGCTCGCCGAAGAGCTGCGCGCCGGTGACCTGCTGATGCTCAGCGGGGAGCTGGGTGCGGGCAAGACGACGCTGACCCGGGGGCTCGGCGAGGGGATGGGCGTGCGCGGCGCCGTCACCTCCCCGACCTTCGTGATCGCCCGCGTGCACCCCTCGCTCGGCGACGGTCCGCCGCTCGTCCACGTCGACGCCTACCGGCTGTCCGGCGGCCTGGACGAGATGGAGGACCTCGACCTCGACGTCTCCCTGTCCGACTCGGTGATCGTCGTCGAGTGGGGTGAGGGCAAGGTCGAGGAGCTGACCGAGGACCGGTTGCAGGTGCGGATCCACCGGGCCGTCGGCGACACCACCGACGAGGTGCGGCACGTGACGCTGACGGGCGTCGGCGAGCGCTGGGCCAGGGCCGACCTCGGCGTGCTCGCGGTCTGAGCCGGCCCCGACGGAGCCGTCGGGGCCGCGTGAGCCCTCCGGGGCGTCCGGGCCGTCCGGGGTATGCGGGGTATGCGGGGCATGCGGGGCGTGCGGGCTGTCCGGGGCATGCGGGGCGTGCGGGCCATCCGGGGCATGCGGGGCGTCCGGCCGTCCCTCGGTCCGGGCGCGTTCCGACAGGGTGTCGGCAAGATATTGCGTTCGGGGTCCCGCACGTGGTCACATGGTATCCAGCTCGTGGTTAGGTTTGCCTAACTACCCCCGCCCCCGACCTTCAGGAGGCGTCCATGCCGGAGACCGAGCGCCAGCCGCAGACCCATCCGCGGCCGCCCGCCCCCGCCGGGGTGTCCATGCACGCCCTGCTCGCGTCCTGCGCCGCCGCGAGGGCGGTCTCCACACCCCCGCGCGCACCCGAGCCGGAGGCGTGCCACCCCGCCCGGCGCCACCGCGAGGCCGCCTGAGCCGTCCGGCGGCAGGGAGAGGCAGGGGACGCCGAAGCGTGGCGGACGCGCCGTCGGCGCCCGTACAGCGCGCCCCGCAGGCCGGGGCACGGGCGGCGGCTCAGGGGACGACGACGACCTGCTGGCCGATCGTCGCGAACCGCCACATCGCCTCGCCGTCCGCGCGCGTCTCCCGGATGCCGCCGGTGCGCTCCCGCGGGTCGGGCTTCGCCGTCGAGCCGTCCACCGCCGCGCTGAACCCGATCACCACGCCGCCGACGTCGGCGAAGCGCACCACGTGCTCGACCGGCACCCCGTCGGATCCGGTGACCCGGCTCGAACGCGACGTGACCGCGTAGGTGCCCGGCAGCGGATCGACCGTACTGGGCGTGACCCTGAACGTGCGCCGGACCTCGTTGTCGGCCCCGACCAGCCAGACCCGGTCGTCGTCCACCGAGTAGACCACCCGCTCCCCCTGGCCCGACCGTGCGGGCAGGGCCTCGGGACGCCGTCGGTCGCGGGGGGCCTTGGAGACGCCGGGGGCGGGCCCGTTGCCCACGTGGGCCCTGCCGAGGCCGTCGGGGACGGTGGCCGCCGCCTGGTAGGCGAGGACACCGATCGTCGCGAGCGCCGCCGCGGTGAGGCCGGCGACGAAACCGGCGCTGCTGCTTGCCACTGGGACCACCTCGACGTCGTACGTCCTGCGCTTGCGTCGTCCCCGCCCCTTTTGCCCTCCGGCGACGGTAGCAGCAGGTGACCGCCCGACCCGGTCGTCCGACACGGGCCTCGCGGCGCCGTAGGCTGTTTGCGTGCTCTTGCTCGCTCTGGATACCGCCACGCCCGCCGTCACCGTCGCGCTGCACGACGGTACGGACGTCATCGCTTCGTCGAGCCAGGTGGACGCACGCCGGCACGGTGAGCTGCTGCTGCCCGCCGTCGACCGGGTGCTCGCCGAGGCCGGTCGCACGCTCGACGCCGTCACCGGCATCGTCGCCGGCACCGGCCCCGGCCCGTACACGGGGCTGCGGGTCGGCCTGATGACGGCGGAGGCGTTCGGGCTCGCGCTCGGCGTGCCCGTGCACGGTGTGTGCACGCTGGACGGCCTGGCGTACGCCGCAGACCTGGAGGGACCCTTCGTGGTGGCGACCGACGCCCGCCGCAAGGAGGTCTACTGGGCGCGGTACGCCGACTCCCGCACCCGCCTCACCGACCCGGCGGTGGACCGTCCCGCCGACATCGCCGACCGGGTGGCGGGCCTGCCTGCCGTCGGCGCGGGCGCGCTGCTGTACCCGGACACCTTCCCCCGGGCCCACGAGCCCGAGCACGTGTCCGCGTCCGCCCTTGCGTGCCTGGCCGCCGGGAGACTCGCGGCGGGCGAGGAGCTGCTCGCCCCCCGGCCGCTGTACCTGCGCCGGCCCGACGCCCAGGTCCCCAAGAACTACAAGGTGGTCACCCCGAAGTGACCGAGGCGACCGATCCCGTGACCCCGCCCGTGCGCGCCGAGCTGCGCGAGATGCGCTGGTGGGACATCGACCCCGTGCTCCGGATGGAGCGGGAGCTGTTCCCGGAGGACGCCTGGTCGCGGGGGATGTTCTGGTCCGAGCTGGCCCACGCGCGCGGCCCCGGGGCGACCCGGAGATACGTCGTCGCCGAGGTCCCCGCCGCGGACGGGGGGACCACAGAGGAATCCGAGAACCCCGAGAGCCCCGATAACGCCGAGAACCCCGAGAACGCCGGGGAAAGGGGCGACGGGGGCGGCGGCGCGGCGGGCGGGCGCAACGGCGCCCGGATCGTCGGCTACGCGGGTCTCGTCGCCTCCGGCGACCAGGCCGACGTCCAGACCATCGCCGTCGCCCGCGATCACTGGGGCACCGGACTCGGCGGGCGGCTGCTGGCCGAGCTGCTGCGGGCGGCGACCGCCTTCGAGTGCGCCGAAGTGATGCTGGAGTGCCGGGTGGACAACACCCGGGCCCAGCGGCTGTACGAGCGCTTCGGCTTCGAGCCCATCGGTTTCCGGCGCGGCTACTACCAGCCGGGCAACGTGGATGCCCTGGTGATGCGACTGACCACAGCGCCCGGCGGCCCCGCCGCGGACGCCGACCCCGTACAAGGAACCGACAACCATGGCTGACTCCCGCGACGAACCTCTCGTACTGGGGATCGAGACCTCCTGCGACGAGACCGGCGTCGGTGTCGTCCGCGGCACCACCCTGCTGGCCGACGCCGTCGCGTCCAGCGTCGACGAGCACGCCCGCTTCGGCGGGGTCGTGCCGGAGGTGGCGAGCCGGGCCCACCTGGAGGCGATGGTCCCCACCATCGACCGCGCCCTGAAGGAGGCGGGGGTGAGCGCGCGCGACCTCGACGGCATCGCGGTCACCGCCGGTCCCGGCCTCGCCGGCGCCCTGCTGGTCGGGGTCTCGGCGGCGAAGGCGTACGCCTACGCCCTCGGCAAGCCCCTCTACGGCGTCAACCACCTCGCCTCGCACATCTGCGTCGACCAGCTGGAGCACGGCCCGCTGCCGGAGCCGACGATGGCCCTGCTGGTCTCCGGCGGCCACTCCTCCCTCCTTCTGTCGACGGACATCACCTCCGACGTCCGCCCGATGGGCGCCACCATCGACGACGCGGCCGGCGAGGCCTTCGACAAGATCGCCCGCGTGCTGAACCTGGGCTTCCCCGGCGGCCCCGTCATCGACCGGTACGCGCGCGAGGGCGACCCCGGCGCGATCGCGTTCCCGCGCGGGCTCACCGGGCCGCGCGACCCGGCGTACGACTTCTCCTTCTCCGGGCTGAAGACGGCCGTGGCCCGCTGGATCGAGGCCAGGCGGGCGGCGGGGGAGGAGGTGCCGGTGCGGGACGTGGCGGCGTCCTTCCAGGAGGCGGTCGTCGACGTACTGACCCGCAAGGCGGTGCGCGCCTGCAAGGACCAGGGCGTCGACCACCTGATGATCGGCGGCGGTGTGGCGGCCAACTCCCGGCTGCGGGCGCTGGCCCAGGAGCGGTGCGAGGCGGCCGGCATCCGGCTGCGGGTGCCGCGGCCCAAGCTGTGCACGGACAACGGGGCGATGGTGGCCGCGCTCGGCGCCGAGATGGTCGCGCGGGGGCGGGCCGCCTCCGACTGGGACCTCTCGGCCGACTCCTCCCTGCCGGTGACGGACCCGCACGTGCCGGGGACCGGCCGGCCGCACACGCACGACCACGACCACGTCCACGAGGTCAGCAAGGAGAACCTGTACTCGTGACCGTCGCGCTGATGTGGGAGGCGCGGGCCGTGCCCGGCCGGGGCGAGGAGCTGCTGGCCTGGGCACGGGCGCAACCGCTCGACGGCGCCCCGCTGCGCCGGGAGACCCTCCGCGCCCCGCAGGACCGCGTCCTCGTCATCACCTGGTGGGACGCCGCCTACGACGCCGACCTGCCGGAGCTGCCCGAACCGGACGCGGGCCTGGTCGTCCGGGCGGTGCACCGGTGGCGGTTCGAGTCGGTGGAGGGGGCGCTCACAGACCCAGGTGCGCCGTCAGGGACGTGATCAGGGCCAGGGCCCCGCTGCCGGCTCCCGCGCCCTCCCGGATCGTGGCGAGCCATTCCTGCATGCGGCCGCGGTCCACGGGACGGTTCTCGGCCGCCGCGAGCGTGATCTCGGCACGGACCAGCTCGGCCTCTTCCGCCTGATCGGGCTGTTCCGCCCGCACCCGCTCCACCAGCTCGTCCAGGTTCCCGACGAACAGGTTCTGGTTGTTGTCGCCGATGTTGGTCTGAGCGCTGTGGACCGGCCCGTTGAAGTGGTACGTGCCCATGGGTGCCGCCTTCCTCACTTCGCGGTGCTGCCGGAAGCCCCCGACGGGGCCGGGCTGGTGCCGGTGCCGGAGCCGGTGCCGGAGCCGAGGGCAGGGCCGGGGCCCGCGCCGGGTCCACGGGCCGGGCCGAGGCCCGGGCGATGGCCCGTGACGATGTTGACCCCGCGGTTGCCGAAGTTGTTCTGGCCGCTGATCGGGCCGCTGAAGTTGTACGTCTGGTTGTTGATGGTCTTGTGGGCGTGGCGCAGGTCCGACGTGTCGATGTGGTGCGCCGTCAGGAACTGCTCGGTGGCGTGCAGGAGGGCCTGCTGGATCCGCTGGATGGCGTCCCTGGCGTCCATGCGCTGGGTGTAGTCCCACTCCCGTTGGAGGGTCGCCGCCGCGGCCCTCAGGGTGCCGTAGGCGCCGTAGTCGAAGTGGCTGCGGGGGCGGGAGATCCGGTAGCGGCGCCACAGCAGCCCCATGGCGTCGGCCAGCCGGCGCAGGGGGCGGCGCAGCACCCGGCGGACGGAACCGAAGAGGTCGTTCCGCAGTTGCCCGCGGGTGACGTCCAGGACCTTCAGGAGGTGCGGACCCAGGTCGAGGGGCCGGGTGCCCTTCGCGCTCAGTTCGGCCGGCACGGGCGGCAGGTAGTAGGCGGAGACCTCCCAGGACAGGCGGGAGCGGACCAGCCGGGCGCGGACGTGCACGGTGACGACGTACGAGCCGCGGGCGCCGACGAGTTCGAGGGTCAGGTAGGTGCGCATCACGTCGCCGGTCTCGGTCACGCCCTCCTCGACCAGCTCCGGGGCGATGCGGGTGACCGGCCGTCTCAGCCGGTCCGGCAGCAACTCCGCCTCCAGGTCCCTGACGTGGTGCCCCCGCACGTACAGGCGGTTGTGGGCGCGCAGCCCGTCTATGCCCGCGATGTCGGCCACGTGCTCGGCCACGTGGGCGTGCAGTTCCTGGGCGGTGAACTCCTTGGCCGTGAGCTTCTCGCCGGCGTCGTCCTCGGCGGGGCGGGCGACGTCGATGCCGGCCCAGACCTTCTCCAGCACGGAGACGCCGCTGCCGAGGAAGGGCTGGTCGCCCTCCGGTCCTTCGGCCGAGTACACGATGACGTTGGCGTCGTCGAGGGCGTCCAGTTCCTGTTCGAGTACGGCACCGACCGCGGGGGCGCTGTCGCGCGGCGGGGTCGTGCCCCACTGGACGGCCTGCGCGAGCCGCCACATGACCCAGGTCCACGTGAACACGACGAGGGTGCCCGCGGCGAGCGCGCCGAGCACGAGGAGCAGGCTCCTGCCCAGGCGGGCGCCGTCCTTCGTCAGGAAGGCCATGAAGCCGTCGACGAGTCCGGCGACGAACGGGGCCAGGCAGACCAGGAGCATCAGGTCGCGCACCAGGAAGAGCCGCCCCGCACGGCGGGCGTGCCGGGCCACGGCGACGAGGTCGATCCCCTGCGGCTGGCCGTGCGCCCGGAACCGCTCCGTCACGAACAGCCTGTGCACGTCCACGGCGAAGGGCATGTACCGGTACAGATGGCCCACCAGCTGCCGGGTGACGGTGTCCGCGGTGTACCGCGGTAACGCGTACTTCCCCCGTTGCTCCATCAGTCCCCCTCCTGGTGAGCAGACCCAAGATAGGGGTGGCTTGCCCTTCCTGTCGCCGGGTCGAACGCGTTGGAGTACGGAAGTTCGGTCCGTCTCCCCGGCCTCGGTCCCGCGTTGCCGCCCGGAAGTGCGAAAGATTGCGGACGTGAAAACGAAAGCTGCGGAAGAAAGCGACCTGCCCGAGGCTTCGCCAGGAGGGCCCGCAGGGTTACGATCGCCGCCATGACATCCCCCCAGCCCGCAGAAACACGGACGCAAAGGCGATCCGCGCAGACCGCGACCCTCGCCGAGATCGCGCGTGAGGCCGGTGTGTCGGCGCCGACTGTTTCGAAGGTCCTCAACGGCCGCGCCGACGTCGCTCCCGCCACCCGGGCCCGTGTGGAGGAGCTGCTGCGCGCCCACGGCTACCGGCGCAGGCGTGCCGAGGCGACCCGCTCGCCCCTGATCGACCTGGTCTTCCACGAGCTGGAGAGCGCCTGGGCGATGGAGGTCATCCGGGGGGTGGAGAACGTGGCGCGGGACACGGGGCTCAGCGTGGTGCTCTCCGAGAGCGCGGGGCGCCTCACGCCCGGCCGTACCTGGGCCGACCAGGTCGCCGCCCGTCGGCCGCACGGCGTGATCCTCGTGCTGTCCGACCTCGACGAGTCCCAGCGGGCCCTGCTCACCAGCCGTTCCATCCCGTTCGTGGTGATGGACCCGGCCGGTGACCCGGGCGCCGACGTGCCGTCCATCGGCGCCACCAACTGGCAGGGCGGACTCGCCGCCACCCGGCACCTGATCGACCTCGGCCACACCCGCATCGGCGCGATCAGCGGCCCCACCCGGATGATGTGCAGCCGCGCCCGCGTGGACGGCTACCGGGCCGCCCTGGAGACGGCCGGCCTGCCGGTCGACCCGGACCTGATCACGACCGGCGACTTCCACCACGAGGCCGGCTACCGGCAGGGCCTGGAACTGCTGCGCCGCCCCGACCGGCCGACCGCGGTCTTCGCCGGCAACGACCTGCAGGCGCTCGGGCTCTACGAGGCCGCGCGTGAGCTGGGGCTGCGCATCCCGCAGGACCTGAGCGTGGTCGGGTTCGACGACCTGCCGGTGGCCCGCTGGGTGGGGCCGCCGCTGACGACCGTACGGCAGCCGCTGACGGAGATGGCCGAGGCGGCGGCTCGGCTGGTCCTGGACCTCGGGCGCGACGACGGCTCCACGGTGGCGACCCGGGTGGAGCTGGCCACCAGCCTGGAGGTGCGCAGCAGTACGGGGGCGCCCGCGGTGGTGTGACCGACCGGTCGCCGACCCCGGCGAAACGTTCGGGCGCGGCGCGACGGTGCCGGTGACGCGGCCGGAAGCGGCGCCGGGAAGCAGCCGGGAAGTCTGAGAATTTCCGCAGAATGCCGGTCCGGGCGGGTCCGCTCGCCGTATTTCGGACGTACGTTCCTCCCGATGGGGCATGCGGGTGGGGACGCGAACGGGACCGGCAGGGGCGGGGGCGGACGCATGGCGGGGCGGGTCGGACCGGGCGGGCGCCCGAAGGGGGTCAAGGCGGCCGGCCTGGCCCTGGTCGGCGCCCTGTTGCTCGGAGCCGGTGCGGCGGGCTGGGCCTACTGGCACCTGAACGGGAACATCAGAAGCGTCGACATCGACGGCGCGCTCGGCGACGACCGTCCCGCGAGGCCGGTCGCCGTCCCCTCCGCCTCGCCCTCCGCGTCCCCGGTGCCCACCGGCGCCCTGAACATCCTGGTCCTCGGCTCGGACTCGCGCGGCGGCGAGGAGAACCAGGAGCTCGGCGGCGGCGACAGCGAGGGCGCCCGCTCGGACACGGCGATGGTCGTCCACCTCGACGCCGGCCGGACCACCGCCACCGTCGTCAGCATCCCGCGCGACACGCTCGTCGACCGGCCGTCCTGCCCGCTGCCGTCCGGCGGTTCGACCCTGGCGGCGAGCGGCGCGATGTTCAACACCGCCTACGCCCTGGGCGGTCCGGTCTGTGCGGTCAAGACGGTCGAGACGCTCACCGGTGTCCGCATGGACCACTACGTCGAGATCGACTTCTCCGGCTTCGCCGAACTGGTCGACGCGCTCGGCGGGGTCACCGTCACCACCGACGTGGACATCGACGACGACAGGAGCCACCTCCGCCTGGACGCCGGCACCCACCACCTCGACGGCACCGAGGCCCTCGGTCTGGCCCGCACCCGGTACGGGCTGGCGGGCGGCAGCGACCTGGCCCGCATAGAGCTCCAGCAGAAGCTGGTCAAGGCGTTGCTGGAGCAGGTCTCCACCACCGACCTGCTCACCGACCCCGTGCGGCTCTACCAGGTCGCCGACGCGGCCAGCGGCAGCCTCACCACCGACACCGGTCTTGACTCGCTGGGCCAGCTGACGAGCCTCGGCCGCAGCCTCGGGGGCCTGTCGGCGGACGACGTGCGCACGGTGACGATGCCGGTGGTTTCCGCCCCCTGGGACGTCAACCGGGTGGTGGCCCAGCAGCCGCAGGCCGCTGACCTGTGGGAATCACTGCGGTGAAAAAACTCGGGGAAATCTCGCGGCGCCTGTCGATCCACGGCATTCCCGTTCGACGCAGGGGGTGAGAGGCCGGGAGGACACCCGGCCACCGACCCCGAGGAGCCACCATGCCCCGCTACCTGTCGCTGATCCGGATCGAGGAGAACGACGCCCTCGACGGCCCCAGCCCCGAGCTGATGCAGCGCATGGAGAAGCTGATGGAGGAGATGACGAAGGCCGGTGTCCTGCTCGACACCGCCGGGCTCGCCCCGACCGCCGAGGGCACCCGCGTCCACTACGAGGGCGGGCAGCTGTCCGTCACCGACGGGCCCTTCACCGAGTCCAAGGAGGTCATCGGCGGCTACGCGCTCCTGCAGGCCAAGGACAAGGCCGAGGCGATCGAGTGGACCAAGCGCTTCCTGAAGGTGCACGAGGAGCACTGGACGGTGACCTGCGAGGTGCGGGAGGTCATGGAGGGCTGAACCGCGTTTTGCCCGGGGGGTCCGAGGGTGTTGCATGGTGGGTTGTGGAACCACAGCCCACCACCACCCCGCACGGCCCCGTCGACCCCGTCGCCACCGAGGCCATCGAGACCGTCTTCCGTCTGGAGTCGCCCCGCGTCATCGCCGGCGTCGCCCGTCTCGTCCGGGACGTCGGCATCGCCGAGGAACTCGCGCAGGACGCCCTCGTGGCGGCCCTGGAGCAGTGGCCCCGGGACGGTGTTCCCGACAACCCGGGCGCCTGGCTGATGACCACCGCCCGGCGCCGGGCCGTCGACCTGATCCGGCGCCGGGAGAACTACGCCCGCAAGCTGGCGGAGATCGGCCGGGACCTGCCCACCGCGGCACCGCCCGCGGAGGCCGCCGACCCGGACGACATCGACGACGACCTGCTGCGGCTGGTGTTCACCGCCTGCCACCCGGTGCTGTCCGCCGAGGCCCGCATCGCCCTGACCCTGCGTCTGCTCGGCGGCCTGACCACGACCGAGATCGCCCGCGCCTTCCTCGTCCCCGAACCGACGGTCGCCCAGCGCATCGTGCGCGCCAAACGCACGCTGGCCAGGAAGAACGTGGCCTTCGAGGTGCCGTACGGCCCGGACCGGGCGGCCCGCCTCGGCTCGGTCCTGGAAGTGATCTACCTGATCTTCAACGAGGGCTACGCGGCCACGGCCGGCGACGACTGGCTCCGCCCGGGCCTGTGCGAGGACGCCCTGCGCCTGGCCCGCGTGCTCGCCGCCCTGATGCCCAAGGAGCCCGAGGTGCACGGCCTGGCGGCGCTGCTGGAGTTCCAGGCGTCCCGCACCGCCGCGCGCACCGGCCCCGACGGCGCGCCGGTCCTCCTGAAGGACCAGAACCGCCGCCGCTGGAACCGGATGCTCATCGCCCGCGGCATCACCGCCCTCGACCGGGCCACCGCCTCCGGCACCGGCTCCCCGGGCCCCTACGCGCTCCAGGCCGCGATCGCCGCCAGCCACGCCCTCGCGCACAGCTACGAGGAGACCGACTGGCAGCGCATCGCCACCCTCTACGCCCTGCTCGCGGCCCGCGCCCCGTCCCCGGTCGTCGAACTCAACCGCGCGGTCGCCGTGTCGATGGCCGAGGGCCCGGCCCCGGCACTCGCCCTCGTCGACGCCCTCGCCGCCGAACCCGCCCTGCGCGACTACCACCTGCTCCCCAGCGTCCGCGGCGACCTGCTGCTGCGCCTGGGCCGTACGGCGGAGGCGCGCACGGAGTTCGAACGGGCGGCGTCGCTGGTCCACAACGCGCGCGAGCGCGACCTGCTGACCCGCCGGGCGAAGGAGTGCGACTGAGACACCCGGAGCCGGGACGCCCCCCGGGGCGCCCGCGGGCCGGGCGCGCGTGCGGCTGAGGGGCGGGGCCGTCCCGGGGGCCGGCTCGGGACACGGGGGCGCCTGCCGGGGGCGCCGCCCCCGGCCCGACCGCGTCGCGCGGGCCCGCGACGGACGTGCGGCGACCGGCACCGCCCCACCGGGCGGTCCGCCTAGCGCACCGGGTGCCCGATCAGCATCGTCGGTGCCCCCGCGACCCTGGTCAGGAAGACCGTCGCCGTGTTCGGCCCCTGGGGCTTGACCTTGCGGCGCAGTTCCTCCGGCTCGACCGCCGAGCCCCGCTTCTTCACGGTCAGCGTGCCGACGCCGCGTTCCCGCAGCAGCGCCTTCAGCTTCTTGACGTTGAACGGCATCCGGTCGGTGATCTCGTACGCCGTGGCGTACGGCGTCGGCAGCAGCTCGTCCGCCGTGACGTACGCGATGGTCGCGTCGAGCAGCCCGCCGCCGACCTGTCCGGCGACCTCGGCGACCAGGTGGGCGCGGATGACGGCGCCGTCCGGCTCGTAGAGGTACCGGCCGGGCGTGCGGACCTCGGGGTCGGGCAGGCCGGTGCCGAGCAGTGTGCGAGGGCCCGGCAGCAACGTGGCCCGCACCGCCCCCGGCGTGCAGCCGAACCACAGCACCGCCTCCTTCACGTCCCCGCCGTCGGAGATCCACTCGGCCTCCGCGTCGTCGGGCACCGCCTCGTGCGGAATGCCGGGGGCGACCTTCAACGCGGCGGCGCGGGACGCCGTACGGGCCGCCGCCACGGCCCAGGACAGCGGCGGCGAGTAGGCCTCCGGATCGAAGATCCGGCCCCGTCCGCCACGCCGCGCCGGGTCGACGAACACGGCGTCGTACCCGCTCGTGTCCACCTCCGTGACGTCCGCCTCGCGCACCTCGATCAGCTCACCCAGCCCCAGCGCGTCGGCGTTGGCCCGGGCCGCCGCGGCGGTCACCGGGTCCCGGTCCACGGCCAGTACCCGGATCCCGGCGCGCGCCAGCGCGATCGCGTCGCCGCCGATCCCGCAGCACAGGTCGGCGACGGACGTCACGCCCAGGGCCGCCAGCCGCCCGGCCCGGTACGCGGCCACGCTCGCCCGCGTCGACTGCTCGACCCCGTTGGCCGTGAAGAACATCCGCCCGGCGTCCCGCGCCCCGAACTTCGCCGCCGCCCGCTGCCGCAGACGCGCCTGCCCGAGTGCCGCCGACACCAGTTCGGCGGGACGGGTGCGGCGCAGCCGGGTGGCGACGGCCAGCTCCTGCGCGGGGTCGGTTTCGCGCACTTCGTCGAGGAGGGCGCGGCCTTCGGGGGTGAGCAGGGCGAGGAGGGCGTCGAGGTCGTTCACGCCGTCATTGTGGGCCAGTCGGTGGATGGTGCGCCTCCGGCGGGTGTCGGACGGTCTCCGGCAGCCGGGGGCTGCGAGGATCCGGCACCATGCGAGTAGTCGTACAAAATGACAAAAGTCGGCCTTTTCAGGTGTTCCGGGCGCGCTCTCCCCACGCCCGCGCGCGGGGCCTCGTCGCCGTCCTCGCGGCCGCCGCCCTCGCCTCCGCCTGCGCGCCGGGCGCCTCCGAGGTGCGGGGCTCCCACGGTCAGCAGCCCCTCCAGGCCCCGCCGGCCCGCGCGCTCGACTCCTACGCCTCCGAGCTGCGCGCCGCGCACGCCGCCCGGGTCGCCGCCGCCCGGCGCTGGGGGCTGGAGGAGGTCCCGCTGCCGGCGCCGCCGGCCCCCGCCACGAAGCCGGAGATCACCGCGCGCGAGGGCTTCGAGGTGGACGGCCAGGAGGACCTCCCGCCGGTCTTCACCACCGTCCCCACCCAGGAGAAGGTCGTCTTCCTCACCATCGACGACGGCGCCGAGAAGGACCCGGCGTTCCTGCGCATGACGAGCGAGCTGAGGATCCCGTACACGGTCTTCCTCACCGACGAGGAGATCAAGGACGACTACGGCTACTTCAGGGCGATGCAGGCGCGCGGGATCACCCTCAACAACCACACACTGAGCCACCCCTACCTCCCCGGCCTCTCCTACAAGGAGCAGAAACGCGAGATCTGCGGCATGCAGGACGTGATCGAGGAGCAGTACGGCAAGCGCCCCACCCTCTTCCGCCCGCCCTTCGGCAACTACAACCGGGACACCCTGCGCGCCGCGAAGGCCTGCGGCATCGAGTACGCGCCGATCTGGAGCGAGGAGGTCTTCGTCGACCACTGGGAGTACCGCGAGTGGGACCAGGAGCTGCACCCGGGGGACATCGTCCTCACCCACTTCCGGGGCCGTGGTGACTGGGGCGGCACGATGACCGACATGGTCCGGCGGTTCCTGGACAAGGTCACCGCCGAGGGGTACGCGGTGGCCCGGCTGGAGGACTACCTGTGAGGCGGGGGCGGTCCCGGCCGGCCGGTGCCGCCCTGGCCGCCGTACTGCTCGCCGGCTGCGCCCAGCTCGCCGGCCCCGCCGAAGGCCCCACGGCCGGGGAGCCCGCCCAGGGCAGCGGCCAGGGGCAGGACCTGCCGCCCGTCGTGGACCACGTCCGCACCACCGACCGGGTCGTCTTCCTCACCTACGACGACGGCGCCGAGCGCGACTCCCGCTTCACCGACCTCGTCCGCGCACGACGGCTCCCGGTCACCTTCTTCCTCACCGACACCGTCGCCGGGCCGGCGTACGGCCACTTCGCCCGGCTGCGCTCGGTCGGCGCGAGCCTGCAGAACCACACCCTCGACCACCGCTCCCTGCGCGGTCTGCCCTACGCCGGTCAGCGCGCCGAGATCTGCGGCCAGCGGGCGAAGCTCACGTCCCGCTTCGGCGTCCGCCCCCACCTCTTCCGCCCGCCCTACGGCACGTACGACACCACGACGCTGCGCGCCGCCGCCGACTGCGGCAGCACGGCGCTCGTCCTGTGGCGGGCGACCCTCGACGCCCACGGCGAGCTCACCTACACCCGTGGCGAGCACCGCCTGCACCCCGGCGACATCGTGGCCGTCGACCCGGACCACCCGACGGGCATCGCCCTGAGCACGCGCACCGCACGTTTGCTGGAGGAGATCGAGGAGCAGGGACTGGGGGTGGGACGCCTGGAGGACTACCTCTGACCTGCTGACGCCGGGCGGCCAGCCCCCGGCGGGACCCGCCCCGTTCGCGGAGAAAGTCCGCCGACGCGCCGCCGGCATTGGCACTCCGCTTGACCGAGTGCTAATCGCGGTCATAGTCTCGGCTCTGGCACTCCCCACTGGAGAGTGCCAACAACGCGACGGGCAGGTCCGGCACCCGCGACGACGGATCGACCTGGTCGCCACCTCAGACAGTTAACCCCGTGAGATCTCCGAAGGGGGAGGTCGGATCGTGACGACCGCCAGCTCCAAGGTTGCCATCAAGCCGCTCGAGGACCGCATCGTGGTCCAGCCGCTCGACGCCGAGCAGACCACGGCTTCGGGCCTGGTCATTCCGGACACCGCCAAGGAGAAGCCCCAGGAGGGCGTCGTCCTGGCCGTGGGCCCGGGCCGCTTCGAGGACGGCAACCGTCTTCCGCTCGACGTCTCCGTCGGTGACGTCGTGCTCTACAGCAAGTACGGCGGCACCGAGGTGAAGTACAACGGCGAGGAGTACCTCGTCCTCTCGGCCCGCGACGTGCTCGCGATCATCGAGAAGTAAGTCGGGCAGTAGTCGACTCACCTCGACGCACACAGCTCAGCAACTGCGCCCCTGGCCCCCGCGACCTAACAAGCCGGGCGCGAGGGGCGCAGTCAGTTTTCCCCTAGATTTCCGAGAGGGCTCACGCTCCCATGGCGAAGATCCTGAAGTTCGACGAGGACGCCCGTCGCGCCCTCGAGCGCGGCGTCAACAAGCTCGCCGACACGGTGAAGGTGACGATCGGCCCCAAGGGCCGCAACGTCGTCATCGACAAGAAGTTCGGCGCCCCGACCATCACCAACGACGGTGTCACGATCGCCCGTGAGGTCGAGATCGAGGACCCGTACGAGAACCTCGGCGCCCAGCTGGTGAAGGAGGTGGCGACCAAGACCAACGACATCGCGGGTGACGGCACCACCACCGCCACCGTCCTGGCCCAGGCGCTGGTCCGCGAGGGCCTGAAGAACGTCGCCGCCGGTGCCTCCCCGGCGCTGCTGAAGAAGGGCATCGACGCGGCCGTCGCCGCCGTGTCCGAGGACCTCCTCGCCACCGCGCGCCCGATCGACGAGAAGTCCGACATCGCCGCCGTGGCCGCGCTGTCCGCCCAGGACCAGCAGGTCGGCGAGCTGATCGCCGAGGCGATGGACAAGGTCGGCAAGGACGGTGTCATCACCGTCGAGGAGTCCAACACCTTCGGTCTGGAGCTGGACTTCACCGAGGGCATGGCCTTCGACAAGGGCTACCTGTCGCCGTACTTCGTGACGGACCAGGAGCGCATGGAGGCCGTCCTGGAGGACCCGTACATCCTCATCAACCAGGGCAAGATCTCCTCCATCGCGGACCTGCTGCCGCTGCTGGAGAAGGTCATCCAGACCAACTCCTCCAAGCCGCTGCTGATCATCGCCGAGGACGTCGAGGGCGAGGCCCTCTCCACCCTCGTCGTGAACAAGATCCGCGGCACCTTCAACGCCGTCGCGGTGAAGGCCCCGGGCTTCGGCGACCGCCGCAAGGCGATGCTGCAGGACATGGCCGTCCTCACCGGCGCCACCGTCATCTCCGAGGAGGTCGGCCTCAAGCTCGACCAGGTCGGCCTGGACGTGCTCGGCACCGCCCGCCGCATCACCGTCACCAAGGACGACACCACGATCGTCGACGGTGCCGGCAAGCGTGACGAGGTCGAGGGCCGCATCGCGCAGATCAAGGCCGAGATCGAGAACACGGACTCCGACTGGGACCGCGAGAAGCTCCAGGAGCGCCTCGCGAAGCTGGCCGGCGGCGTGTGCGTGATCAAGGTCGGTGCCGCCACCGAGGTGGAGCTGAAGGAGCGCAAGCACCGTCTGGAGGACGCCATCTCCGCGACCCGCGCCGCGGTCGAGGAGGGCATCGTCTCCGGTGGTGGCTCCGCCCTGGTCCACGCCGTCAAGGTCCTGGAGGGCAACCTCGGCAAGACCGGCGACGAGGCCACCGGTGTCGCGGTCGTCCGCAAGGCCGCCGTCGAGCCGCTGCGCTGGATCGCCGAGAACGCCGGCCTCGAGGGCTACGTCATCGTCTCCAAGGTGGCGGAGCTGGAGAAGGGCAACGGCTACAACGCCGCCACCGGCGAGTACGGCGACCTGGTCAAGGCCGGCGTCATCGACCCGGTGAAGGTCACCCGTTCCGCCCTGGAGAACGCCGCCTCCATCGCCTCCCTCCTCCTCACGACCGAGACCCTGGTCGTCGAGAAGAAGGAAGAGGAGGAGCCGGCCGCCGCGGGCCACGGCCACGGCCACGCCCACTGAGCGACACGCTCGTAGAAGGCCCGGCACCCGGGGCGGTTTCTAGGGGTGCCGGGCCTTCGGCGTGTCCGCCCGGGAGCGGGCCGCCGCCCCGGTCCGCCCAGGAGGGCGGCGGGTTCGGACGTGTGCGAGGCGAGCCGCGCCGCTCGACCGAGGGGTTCCAGGCGGCCGGGCGGGCCGATCCGGTGGGCCCTCCGGAGCCCGCGGGCCCGGGACCGCGGCGGCCCCGGCGGTGAAGCCGGCGCGGAACGCCCCGGGCCGGCCGGAGACCGCCGCGATCGTCCGCATCACCGCGCTCGGCACGGGGCGGGCCTGCGTCAGTCGTGGTCCGGGGCGGGCTCGGCATTGGGCGGGCCTGCGTCAGTCGTGGTCCGGGGCGGGCTCGGCATTGGGCGGGCCTGCGTCAGTCGTGGTCCGGGGCGGGCTCGGCATTGGGC
>NZ_JAGMUE010001175.1:0-589 GCF_019049165.1 Streptomyces sp. AC627_RSS907 | reverse complement strand
GGCCGAACCTCGCCTCACCAGGAGGCTCGCCGCCACGGGGCGCGCGGTCGATCGTGGCGGCCGTGTTGCGGTCACGTGGCAAGCGCCGCGCACTCGTTGACCAACCCGACCCGCACCGGCTTTAGTCATCTCAGCGACACCGCAACACCCCCGGCGAACGGCCCGATTCCCTCCCCACGGAGCGGAACCGGAACCCACGCCGGAAGCCCGGCCGTGTGCCCGAGTGGTTTAGGGGCTCGCCTGCAAAGCGAGTTACGTGGGTTCGATTCCCGCCACGGCCTCTTCGCACGGGGATTCCTCCCGGCGGCGGGGGATTTCCTCCCGCCGCCGGGGTTCTCCGTGTGGCGGGGAATTCCCCGCCACGGCGACGGGTTTCTCCCCGCAGCGCTCAGCCGGCTTTCGCGCGCAACACGCGGGCCCGCTCGGTCGGGTCGTAGTCCGGCCCGACGCCCTCGATCAGCAGGACGTCACCCTCGATGTGATCGGTACGCAGCCGCAGAATGGCCTGGTAGGCGGGCGAGTCGTACCAGGCCCGCGCATCGGCGAGACTCGGAAACTCGATCCACACCAGGCTGCCGGGCCACTCCCC
>NZ_JAGMUE010001174.1:0-553 GCF_019049165.1 Streptomyces sp. AC627_RSS907 | reverse complement strand
CCACCGGGCCGTCGGAGACGGCGCTGGCGAAGGCGACCCGGCGCAGTGGCGCGCTGCCCTTGGCCGGCTCGCCGGTGCGCCCGCGCTTCGGGCTCGCGGGGCGGGTCGCGGTCCGCAGCTCCGGGACCGCCTCGTCGCCGGCGAGCAGGCCCTGGTAGAGGTCGACCGAGGCCAGGTCGCAGAACTGCGGCACGGCGACGGCCAGCAGTTCGCGGGCGGTGGTCTCCAGGTCAAGCGAGGTCCCGATGCGGGCCCCGGCCTCGTTCAGCAGCGCGAGGTTGCGCCGCACGCCGGCGGCCTCCTGCTCGGCGCGGCGCCGCCCGGTGATGTCGATGACCAGCCCGGCGACGCCGATCGGCCGCCCGGAGCCGCCGTGCAGCCGGTAGAACGAGACCTGCCAGCGGTGCCGCTCGGTCTCGCCGTACCGCGAGCCGACGATCTGCATCCCGGTGACCGGCGTCCCGGTCTCGATCACCCGGCGCAGCGAGGCGCTGAACCGGTCGGCCTCGGCGCGCGGCAGGAAGTCGTACGGGGTGCGCCCGCGGTGCCAGTC
>NZ_JAGMUE010001173.1:0-606 GCF_019049165.1 Streptomyces sp. AC627_RSS907 | reverse complement strand
CCAGCAGTCCGCCGGGCGCGAGCCGGGCGCACAGGCGCCGCCACACGGCGGCCACCTCGTCCTCGTCGTACTGCCGCAACACGTTCGCCGCCCGGATGAGCACCGGCGCACGCCCGGCCGGGCCTGGCAGCGGCACCTCGAAGCCGCCGTGCGCGAAGCGCAGCCCCGGGCGTTCGTAGGCCCGGGCCGCCGCGACCCGCGCCGGGTCGATCTCGACGCCGACGACCTCGGCGTCGGGCCGTACCGTGCGCAGCCGGCCGAGCAGTTCGACGGCGGTCCACGGCGCGGCCCCGTAGCCCAGATCGACCGCTACCGGGTCGTCGCCGCGGCGCAGCTCCCGCCCGTGGGTGGCGACGATCCAGCGGTCCATGCGGCGCAGCCGGTTCGGGTTGGTGGTGCCGCGGGTCACCGACCCCACGGGACGGTGCGGGGTACGGGGCGGCATACGGACGAGCCTAGCCGCCCCGCGCGCCAGCGCCGGCGCACGCCGGTCCAGGCGCCCGCCCGCACCCTCGGCCCGGGGCCGGACAACGCGCCGGCGCGACGGCTCGCGCCTCACCGCCCCCGACGGCCGATTCCGGCCGGAGGCACCGCGCCCGGCCAGCC
>NZ_JAGMUE010001172.1:0-562 GCF_019049165.1 Streptomyces sp. AC627_RSS907 | reverse complement strand
CTCGTCGCCCTCGCCGTAGTAGCGCCGGGTCAGCTCCACGACGGTGGCGCCGGCCCGCTCGTACAGCTCCTTGCGGGCGGTGTGCGTGGCGAGCACCGAGCCGTTGCCGGGCAGGGCCAGGCCGATGGCCTCGGCGAGGCAGTTCATCGAGTTGGCGGTGAACATGCCGGAACACGAACCGCAGGTGGGGCAGGCGTTCTCCTCGATGCGGAGGATGTCCTCGTCCGAGACGCTCTCGTTGACCGCGTCGCTGATCGCGTTGACCAGGTCGAGCTTGCGGACGGTGCCGTCGACCAGGGTGGCCTGGCCGGCCTCCATCGGGCCGCCGGAGACGAAGATGGTGGGGATGTTCAGGCGTAGCGCCGCCATCAGCATGCCCGGGGTGATCTTGTCGCAGTTGGAGATGCAGATCAGGGCGTCGGCGCAGTGCGCCTCGACCATGTACTCCACCGAGTCGGCGATCAGGTCCCGCGAGGGCAGGCTGTAGAGCATGCCGCCGTGGCCCATGGCGATGCCGTCGTCCACGGCGATCGTGTTGAACTCGCGCGGCACGGCCCCCGCC
>NZ_JAGMUE010001171.1:0-543 GCF_019049165.1 Streptomyces sp. AC627_RSS907 | reverse complement strand
CTCGTGGACGGCCTGCTGGACGCCGCCGAGGCCGCGGGACCGCCCCTGGACCTGGTCGCCGCGGTCACCTCGCCCTTCCCGCTCACCGCCATCGGCGAGGTGCTCGGCATGCCCACCGCGGATCTGCCCCAGGTACGCGACTGGGCGCAGATCCTGCTCACCCGAGCCTCCGACGCGGCGGCGGCCGAACGGGCCCGCGAGGTGAAGGAGCACGCCCGAGAGTACTTCCGGCGGCTGGCGGACCAGCGTCGCCACCAGCCGCGCGAGGACCTGATGAGCACCATGGTCGCCGCCGTCGACGCCGGACGCATCGACGAGGAGGAACTGCTCGCCCTGGCCACCTTGATGGGCCTCAACGGCTGGCACGCCGTCTGCAACAACACCTCCAACATGGTCTTCGCCCTCCTCACCCACGACGGCCTCGCCGACCGGCTGCGCGCCGAACCCGCCCTCGTACCGCGCGCCGTGGAGGAACTGCTGCGCTGGATCCCGCACAAGCACGGCGTCGGCCAGCCCCGCGTCGCCACCGAGGACGTGCGTGTC
>NZ_JAGMUE010001170.1:0-752 GCF_019049165.1 Streptomyces sp. AC627_RSS907 | reverse complement strand
CCACCAACGACGGTTCCGAGACCACCGCACGCTCCGGCGCCGCGTTCGACAAGGAGTACACGATCCGGCTCGCCCGGGCGCACGAGGAGTACGGCTGGGACCGGGTGCTGTTCGCCTACGCGTCCGGCGCGCCCGACCCCGCCCCGGCCGCCGCGTACCTCGCCAGCAAGCTCGACTCCCTCCAGATCCTGCTGGCCCACCGGCCCAACGTCTCGTACCCCACCTTCGCCGCCAAGACGTTCGCCACCCTCGACCAGATCAGCGACGGTCGGCTGACGGTGCACTTCATCACCGGCGGCAACGACCACGAGCAGCAACGCGAGGGCGACACGCTCAGCAAGGACGGGCGCTACGCCCGCACCCGCGAGTACATCCAGCTCGTGAAGAAGATCTGGACCACCACGGAGCCCTTCGACCACGAGGGCGAGCACTACCGGTTCCGCGACTTCGTCGCCGACGTCTTCCCCGTCCAACAGCCGCGCCCCGGCGTCTCGTTCGGCGGCTCGTCGCCCGCCGCGTACGCCGCCGGCGGCGCCGAGGCCGACATCTACTGCCTGTGGGGCGAGCCGTTGGCCGAGACCGCCCAGCAGATCGAGGCGGTGAAGGCCGCCGCCGCGGCGGCCGGGCGCACCGACGTGCCGCGCATCCAGGTCGCCTTCCGCCCGATCATCGCGCCGACCGAGGAGCTGGCCTGGGAGAAGGCCCACCGCACGGTCGGCGCCATCAGGGCCCGGCGCGAGCAGGGGCGGCCC
>NZ_JAGMUE010001169.1:0-1027 GCF_019049165.1 Streptomyces sp. AC627_RSS907 | reverse complement strand
GCGTTGAGGACGTTCATCCGGCCGGCGCGGAAGGCAGGGACCAGGGCCGCGAGGAGGCCGACCACCGCCGCCCCGACGAACACCGCGCCGATCGTGGGCCACGGGATCTCCAGGGTCTTCAGGCCCTCAAGTGCCAGCAGCTTCTGGGCCGTTACGCCCCAGGCCATGCCCAAGCCAAGGCCGAGCAGGGCGCCGAAGAGGGCGATGACGACCGACTCCAGGCGGATCATGCGGCGCATCTGGCGGCGGGAGAGGCCGATGGCGCGCATCAGACCTATCTCGCGGGTGCGCTCGACGACCGACAGGGCCAGGGTGTTCACGACACCCAGGATGGCGACGATGATCGCGAGGCCGAGGAGTCCGTAAACCAGGTTGAGCATCTGCCCGATCTGGTCCTCCAGGAGCTTCTTGTAGTCGGCCTGGTCTCGCACCGTCACGTCCGGGTAGGTCGTCAGCTCGGCCTTGAGCGACTTGTACGCCTCGCGGTCCTGACCCTCCTTGGCGGCGGCGAACATCATCAGGTTCTGCGGCATCTGGTCGGGCTTGATGTAGTCCTTGGCCGTGTCGACGCCGAGGTAGATCGCGCCCTTGTTGAACGCCGTGTCCTCCGAGGTGATGACGCGGACCGTCAGCTTGGCCGTGCCGCCCTCCTTGAAGTCCACGCTGAGCACGTCGCCCAGGGCGACCTTGTGGTCCTTGGCGAAGCCCTCCGGGACGCCGATGGCGTTCTTGCCGAACGCGTCCACCAACGTGCCCTCGATCACCGGGGAGCGCAGGTCCTTGGCGTAGCTGGCGCTGGCCGCGTCCAGGTCGTCCTTGACCTTCTTGCCGTCCGGCGTGGTGATGGTGGCGTTCTCGAGGAGCTTGTAGTCGCTGACGTGCTCCAGGTGCTTGGCCCGCTTGACCGCCTGCTCCACCTGCGGCTTGATCACGCCGTTGTCGGGCTCGATGATGAAGTCCGCGCCGACGGACTTGTCCAGTTCGTCGCTGGCCGACGCGACCATCGAGGAGCCGACCACCGACAGGC
>NZ_JAGMUE010001168.1:0-560 GCF_019049165.1 Streptomyces sp. AC627_RSS907 | reverse complement strand
GTGACGCGGCCGTCGTCGACGAGGATGCGCTCGCCGCGCGTGACGTCGGCGGCCAGCCCCTCGTAGGTCGTCCCGCAGCGGTGGCGGTCGCCCTCGATCTCCTCGACGGTGATGGTGAACTCGTCGCCGCGTTCAAGGAGTACGGGTCCTTCGCGGAATCGACCGAGGCGAATCTTCGGACCTTGAAGGTCGGCGAGGACACCGACGCTGCGGCCGGTCTCCTTGGAGGCTTGGCGCACCCTCTGGTACCGCTCCTCGTGCTCCACGTACGAACCGTGGCTGAGGTTGAGGCGGGCGACGTCCATGCCGGCCTCGACAAGCCTCTTGATCTGCTCATACGAGTCGGTGGCTGGGCCCAGGGTGCAGACGATTTTTGCTCGGCGCATGGGTCGAGCCTATGACCTACCAGCGGGTAGAGAACCGTGAACTCCCTACAGCCCAACGACCTTTGCATGAAAGGCTCTTGACAACTAATGAAACGTGCGCGGGTCCGCTCCTATGAGCGATTTCCGGCGGCCTCGCCCACCCTTCTCACAGTGCGGGACGCGTCATCGTGAACC
>NZ_JAGMUE010001167.1:0-643 GCF_019049165.1 Streptomyces sp. AC627_RSS907 | reverse complement strand
AAGGGCGCGGCCAAGCAGGGACCCCCTGCCAACGGCGGCAAGACCTTCTTCGGCCACCCTCGCGGCCTGGCCACTCTCTTCATGACCGAGATGTGGGAGCGCTTCAGCTTCTACGGCATGCGGGCCCTGCTCGTCCTCTACCTGATCTCCGGCGGTCCGGACTCGAAGGACGGCAGCCAAGGTGGCGGCCTGGAGATGACCGAGGCCAACGCGGTCGCGATCTACTCCGTGTACCTGGCCATGGTCTACCTCCTGGCGATGCCTGGCGGCTGGTTCGGTGACCGGGTGTGGGGGCCGCGGAAGACCGTGGCCATCGCCGCCGGCATCATCATGGCCGGCCACCTGCTGCTCGCGGTGCCCGGACAGTTGCCGTTCTTCGGCGGCCTGGCGCTCGTCGCGTTCGGCTCCGGCCTGCTGAAGGCCAACATCTCCACGATGGTCGGCCACCTCTACGAGGGCCCGGAAGACCCGCGCCGTGACGGCGGCTTCACGATCTTCTACATCGGCATCAACATCGGTGGCTTCGCCGCGCCGTTGATCATCGGCACGGTGGGCCAGGAGGTCAACTGGCACCTCGGCTTCGCCATCGCCGCGCTCGGCATGGCGCTGGGCCTGATCCAGTTCCTGATCGGCACCCGCCACC
>NZ_JAGMUE010001166.1:0-830 GCF_019049165.1 Streptomyces sp. AC627_RSS907 | reverse complement strand
GCAAGACGGTGGCCGGCAGGGTGCGCATGACCGTGCCCGGCTCGGCCCACAGCGCGGGGATGCGCACCTGTCCCGGCGAGAGCATCGCGATGTTCAGGAAGATCAACTGGGCCCGGCGGCGGCCGTTGGTCAGCACGTTGGTCTCGGCCCGCACGCCCCCCGGCAGGTCGAGCACCGAGGTCCGCCAGGGCGTGAAGGCGTCCAGGCCGAGCATGGTGGCGTACGCCTGGCGCAGCCCCTGGTGCCGGGCGGCGGAGTAGGCGGCCTTGTCGAGCACCGGCTTCGGCATGCCGGGCACCCAGTTCTTGCCGATCGCCTCGCCGGCCGTGACGTAGACCGAGACCACCGGCACGCCGGCGCGCACCAGGTGCTCGGCGTCCGGGTTCATGAAGTACAGGTCGTCGTCGGGGTGGGCCATGACCTGGAGCAGCGCGGGCTCGCCGCCGGTCGCGTAGGCGTCGGTCGAACTCGGGTCCACCGCTCGTACCGGCCGGTGGACGGGGCGCGGGTGTGCGGAGCCGCCGCCCGCGCACCCGGCGGCGGTGGCGGCGGCGACCGCCGCGAAGCCGACCAGCGCCGAGCGCCGCGCTATGCCGGTATGTGAGGAGTTGTGCACCTGAGTGGTCCCGCGTCGTTCTGCGGTGGCCACCTGGAGGCCACCCTGGCGTGCTGAGAGATGTCGCAGGGTTCAACGGGGTTGCCTGCCGCGCCGCCCGTGACCGTCACGTATCGAAATGACGTACGAATGCGTGCCCACCCGGATAAGTCGGGCGTGGACGTGTCATGGCACGATGGCGATCATGCCGACGCCCATGTTCAGGGTCTTCTCC
>NZ_JAGMUE010000119.1:0-16476 GCF_019049165.1 Streptomyces sp. AC627_RSS907 | reverse complement strand
CCCCTGCCCCCTGCCCCCTGTCCCCGGTCCGCGTGACCGGGAGTGCGACGCCCGTCGCACTCTGCGACGATCGCCGCATGATCACTCGTCCCAGGGCACTCATCACACGGTGGACGACCCTCACGCCCGTGGTCGCGGTCGTGCTGCTGGTCATCACCTGGGGCCGCGATCTGCCCGGTGTGATCGTCGCGCTGCTCACGGTCGTCCTCGCGGCGTCCGTCCTGGCCGCGGTGCACCATGCCGAGGTGGTCGCCCACCGGGTCGGAGAACCGTTCGGCTCTCTCGTTCTCGCCATCGCCGTCACCGTCATCGAAGTCGCTCTCATCGTCACCCTGATGGCGGACGGCGGCGACAAGAGCGCGACCCTGGCCAGGGACACGGTCTTCGCGGCCGTGATGATCACCTGCAACGGCGTCGTCGGCCTCAGCCTCCTGGTCGGCTCCCTGCGGCACGGCACCGCGGTGTTCAACCCGGAGGGCACCGGCGCCGCCCTCGCGACGGTCGCGACCCTGGCCACGCTCAGCCTGGTGCTGCCGACGTTCACCACCAGCGCGCCCGGTCCGGAGTTCTCCACCGTGCAGCTGACCTTCGCCGCGCTCTCCTCGCTCGTCCTCTACGCCCTGTTCATCGCGACCCTGACCGTGCGGCACCGCGACTACTTCCTGCCGATCACCCGGCAGGGCGAAGTGATCACCGTCGAGTCCCATGCCGAAGTGCCGACCGTCCGCACCGCCCTGTTCAGCCTCGGGCTGCTGGGCCTCGCCCTGATCGGCGTGGTCGGCCTGGCGAAAGGCGTGTCGCCCACCATCGAGGACGGAGTGGCGGCCGCCGGGCTGCACCACGCCGTCGTCGGCGTCATCATCGCCCTGCTGGTACTGCTCCCCGAGACCATCGCCGCGCTGCGTTCCGCGCGCCGCGACCGGGTGCAGACCAGTCTGAACCTCGCGCTCGGTTCGGCGATGGCCAGCATCGGTCTGACCATCCCGGCGGTCGCCCTCGCCTCCCTGTGGCTCTCCGGGCCGTTGCTCCTCGGTCTGGGATCCACCCACATGGTGCTGCTCGCCCTGACCGTGGTGGTGGCATCGCTGACGGTCGTACCGGGCCGAGCCACGCCCCTGCAGGGAGGCGTGCACCTCGTGCTGTTCGCGGCCTACCTGGAACTCGCCGTCAATCCGTAGCGTCGGGGGCGCCGTTCCGAGACGCGCGCCCCGGACAGCCAGGGCCGCTCCCGGGTTCCCCGGGGTGAGGCCGGCGTCCAGCACCGTGATAGACCGGGGCCGAGCAGCGGTCGAGTCAGGACCGCCGCACTTCGAACGGACCGGAGGAACCGTGCCCCGCACCCTGGCCAACGCCCCGATCATGATCCTCAACGGCCCCAACCTGAACCTGCTGGGCCGACGCCAGCCGGAGATCTACGGCTCGGACAGCCTCGCCGACGTCGAGGCCCTCTGCGTGAAGGCGGCGGCGGCGCACGGTGGCACGGTGGACTTCCGGCAGTCCAACCACGAGGGCGAACTGGTCGACTGGATCCAGGAGGCCCGGCTGAACCACTGCGGGATCGTGATCAACCCCGCCGCCTACTCGCACACGTCCGTCGCCATCCTGGACGCGCTCAACACCTGTGACGGGCTGCCGGTGGTGGAGGTCCACATCTCCAACATCCATCAGCGCGAGTCGTTCCGTCACCATTCGTACGTCTCGCAGCGTGCCGATGGCGTGATCGCGGGGTGCGGGGTGCAGGGGTACGTGTTCGGCGTGGAGCGGATCGCCGCGCTGGCCGGGGTGGGACAGGCCGACGCCTGACAGGTGCGGGAGCCGTCTGCCGAGGCCGGGGGCCGGGTACCGGAGGAACCGGCGGCCCGTGCCGCCCAGGAGCACCGTCGTCCTGCGCGGGGCTGCCCTCAGAACCGGCCGCGCGGCCTCCGGGCCGGGAGCGCGTACGGCCCCGCCCGCCGGCGGCGGTGCGAGCGTGTCACACGGGTGCCGTGTGCGCCGTTCACCAGCCGCGCGCGTGCCACTCCGGCAGATGCGGCCGCTCCGCGCCGAGGGTGGTGTCGTTGCCGTGCCCGGGATAGACCCACGTCTCGTCGGGGAGCACGTCGAAGACCTTGGTCTCCACGTCGTGCATCAGGCTCGCGAACGCCTTCGGATCCTTGTGGGTGTTGCCCACACCGCCCGGGAAGAGACAGTCCCCGGTGAACACATGGGGATGCCCGTGCGGGTCGTCGTACACCAGGACGATGGAGCCGGGCGTGTGCCCGACCAGGTGGCGCGCGGTGAGCTCCACCTGCCCCACCCGGATCGTGTCGCCGTCGTCGACCGGGACGTCGGTCGGCACGGGGATGCCCTCCGCGTCGTACCGGCCCGCGTAGGTACGGGCGCCGGTGGCCGCGACCACCTCGGCGAGCGCCTGCCAGTGGTCGCCGTGCCGGTGGGTGGTGACGACGGACGCGATGCCGCTGTCACCGATCGTGCCGAGCAGCGAGTGGGCGTCGTTCGCGGCGTCGATCAGCAGCTGCTCGTCGGTGGCCCGGCAGCGGAGCAGATAGGCGTTGTTGTCCATCGGGCCGACCGCGACCTTGGTGATCATCAGGTCCTTGAGCTCGTGCACGTCGGCGGGGCCGCCGACCCTCACCTCTCCGCTGTACGTCATGACGGCCAGCCTAGCGCCGGAGGCGGCCCCGGACCGCCCGCTACAGCGGTGGCAGCACGGGCAGCGGGCCGCCCCGCACGGTCAGCGCGGTCCCGTCACGGCGGCCGGCGAGCCAGCCGAGGAGATCGGCCGGCGGACCGGTGACGGTCACCTCCGGGTCCGCCGCCTCCCGGCCCGTGCTCCACGCGCGGGTGCCGTCCGTGATCCGGGTGGGCGGCACGTCCGGATGCCCGGTGAAACGGGCGGCGAGGAACTCGGTCTCCCGCTGGGTGAACTCCGCCGGAAGATCTTCCAGTTCGTACCCGATCCCCAGGTCCACGTGGTGCAGCTCCACCTCGGCCCACCGCCGGAAGGGCACCTGGGAGGCGGAGTCGGTGACGCCGTTGCGCAGTTCCACCGTGCGCGACCAGTCGGCGGGCGCCGCCCCCGTCTGCTGGAACCGGGCCGCGCTCTCCCGCACGTCGGCGAGGTGTGCGTCCAACGGGCGCGGGGCGTCCCGCTCGATGTCGGCGTCCCGGGCCTCGCCGGAGACGTACATGGGGCGTCCTTCGAGGGCGTTCACGAGGGCGTCCGCGTTGCGGGCGAGGTGGGCGAGGACGTGGCCGCGGGTCCAGCCGGGAAGCAGTGACGACTCCGTCACGGACGCGTTGTCCAGTTTTCCGACCGCGGTGAGCAGCCGCTCGGTAGCGTCACGTACAGACGCCAGGTCATGCGCGTGATCAATCATGGTGCCGACCCTAGACCGCGCCACACGTTCGGGTGAAGGTGGTGGACGACGCCCGCAAATCGAATGCACGTGCTATATGGTCGGATGCGGCGTCGGGCATGCTGGGAAGTCGGGGTTTGTTGACAACCGGTGAATCCGACCGGCGTTGTCAGTGGCTCCCCCTAGTCTGGGAAAGACGGGGGCCCCGCCCCTGTCACTTCTCTCAAGAAAGGTGCGGACCGGCGTGGCCGACCGTCTCATCGTCCGTGGCGCGCGCGAGCACAACCTGAAGAACGTCTCGCTCGACCTGCCTCGTGACTCGCTCATCGTCTTCACGGGCCTGTCCGGGTCGGGCAAGTCCTCCCTGGCCTTCGACACGATCTTCGCCGAGGGCCAGCGGCGCTACGTGGAGTCGCTCTCCTCCTATGCCCGGCAGTTCCTCGGCCAGATGGACAAGCCGGACGTCGACTTCATCGAGGGCCTCTCCCCGGCGGTCTCCATCGACCAGAAGTCGACCTCGCGCAACCCACGCTCCACGGTCGGCACCATCACCGAGGTCTACGACTACCTGCGCCTGCTCTTCGCCCGCATCGGCAAGCCGCACTGTCCGGAGTGCGGCCGGCCGATCTCGCGCCAGTCGCCGCAGGCCATCGTCGACAAGGTCCTGGAGCTGCCGGAGGGCAGCCGCTTCCAGGTGCTGTCGCCGCTGGTGCGCGAGCGCAAGGGCGAGTTCGTCGACCTCTTCGCCGACCTGCAGACCAAGGGCTACTCCCGCGCGCGCGTGGACGGCGAGACCATCCAGCTCTCCCAGCCGCCCACGCTGAAGAAGCAGGAGAAGCACACCATCGAGGTGGTCGTCGACCGCCTCACCGTCAAGGACTCCGCCAAGCGCCGCCTCACCGACTCCGTCGAGACCGCCCTCGGCCTGTCCGGCGGCATGGTCGTGCTCGACTTCGTCGACCTCCCCGAGGACGACCCCGAGCGCGAGCGCATGTACTCGGAGCACCTGTACTGCCCGTACGACGACCTGTCCTTCGAGGAGCTGGAGCCCCGCTCCTTCTCCTTCAACTCCCCCTTCGGCGCCTGCCCCGACTGCTCCGGCATCGGCACGCGCATGGAGGTCGACCCGGAGCTGATCGTCCCGGACCCGGACAAGTCCCTGGACGAGGGCGCCATACACCCCTGGTCGCACGGGCACACCAAGGACTACTTCGGCCGCCTCATCGGCGCACTCGCCGACGCGCTGGGCTTCCGGACGGACATCCCCTTCGGCGGCCTGCCGCTGCGCGCCCGCAAGGCACTGCTGTACGGGCACAAGACCCAGGTCGAGGTCCGCTACCGCAACCGGTACGGGCGCGAGCGCCGGTACACCACGGCCTTCGAGGGCGCCATCCCCTTCGTCAAGCGCCGGCACAGCGAGGCCGAGAGCGATGCCAGCCGCGAGCGCTTCGAGGGCTACATGCGCGAGGTGCCCTGCCCCACGTGTGAGGGCACGCGCCTGAAGCCGCTCGTGCTCGCGGTCACGGTCATGGGCAAGTCGATCGCCGAGGTCTCGGCGATGTCCATCAGCGACTGCGCGGACTTCCTGGGCGAGCTGAAGCTCAGCGCCCGCGACAAGAAGATCGCCGAGCGCGTCCTGAAGGAGGTCAACGAGCGGCTGCGGTTCCTGGTCGACGTCGGCCTGGACTACCTCTCCCTCAACCGCGCGGCCGGCACCCTCTCCGGCGGCGAGGCCCAGCGCATCCGCCTGGCCACCCAGATCGGCTCCGGGCTCGTCGGCGTGCTGTACGTCCTCGACGAGCCGTCCATCGGCCTGCACCAGCGCGACAACCACCGGCTGATCGAGACCCTCGTCCGGCTCCGCGACATGGGCAACACGCTCATCGTCGTCGAGCACGACGAGGACACCATCAAGGTCGCCGACTGGATCGTCGACATCGGCCCCGGCGCCGGCGAGCACGGCGGCAAGGTGGTGCACAGCGGTTCCGTGAAGGAGCTGCTCGACAACGCCGAGTCGCAGACCGGCCTGTACCTGTCCGGCAGGAAGGCCATCCCCCTGCCCGAGGTCCGGCGCCCCCGCGACCCGTCCCGGCAGCTCACCGTGCACGGTGCCCGGGAGAACAACCTCCAGGACATCGACGTCTCCTTCCCGCTGGGTGTGTTCACGGCCGTCACCGGCGTCTCCGGCTCCGGCAAGTCGACCCTGGTCAACGACATCCTGTACACGCACCTGGCCCGCGAGCTGAACGGCGCCCGCAACGTGCCCGGGCGGCACACGCGCGTGGACGGCGACGACCTCGTCGACAAGGTCGTCCACGTCGACCAGTCGCCCATCGGACGCACCCCGCGGTCCAACCCGGCGACGTACACGGGCGTCTTCGACCACATCCGCAAGCTGTTCGCCGAGACGACGGAGGCGAAGGTCCGCGGCTACATGCCGGGCCGGTTCTCCTTCAACGTCAAGGGCGGCCGCTGCGAGAACTGCGCGGGCGACGGCACGATCAAGATCGAGATGAACTTCCTCCCGGACGTCTACGTCCCGTGCGAGGTCTGCCACGGCGCCCGGTACAACCGGGAGACCCTGGAGGTCCACTACAAGGGCAAGTCCATCGCCGACGTCCTGAACATGCCCATCGAGGAGGCGACCGACTTCTTCGAGGCGGTCCCCGCGATCTCCCGGCACATGAAGACGCTGAAGGACGTCGGCCTCGGCTACGTGCGGCTGGGACAGTCCGCGACCACCCTGTCCGGCGGCGAGGCCCAGCGCGTGAAGCTGGCCAGCGAACTGCAGCGCCGCTCCACCGGGCGCACGGTCTACGTCCTGGACGAGCCGACCACCGGTCTGCACTTCGAGGACATCAGCAAGCTCCTGACGGTCCTGGCCGGCCTGGTCGACAAGGGCAACACGGTCATCGTCATCGAGCACAACCTCGACGTGATCAAAACCGCCGACTGGGTCGTCGACATGGGCCCCGAGGGCGGCGCAGGCGGTGGCCTGGTGGTCGCGGAGGGCACGCCCGAGCAGGTCGCCGGCGTGCCGGCCAGCCACACCGGCAAGTTCCTGCGGGACATCCTCGGCGCCGACCGGATCAGCGACGCGGCCCCGGCGAAGGCGCCGCGCAAGTCGGCGGCGAAGACGGTCGCGGCCAAGGCCGGCGCCAGGAAGACCGCCACCAAGGCGGTCACCGGTACGGCTGCGAAGAAGACCGCCACCAAGGCGGCAGAGAAGGCCACCAAGCCCGCCGCGAAGAAGACGACGCGGACGCGCAAGGCCTGACGGCGCCCGCGGGCGCACTGACGCGCAGGGTCCCACGGAGCACTCCGTGGGACCCTGCGCGTCCGCGTGTCCGGTGCCGGGCGCCCGCCGGCTCCACGAGCTGCGTGTCCAGCGGGACCTTGACGACCTCTCCGAGACCTGCTGCACATGACGACGCCGGTGCTTCCGGAGGAGGACCGGCGGATCGACGTGCACCTGTCCGCCGGCGCAGTCACGGCAGCGGCCCGGGACCGCCACGGCCGTCGTCCCCGCGCCCCGCGCGCGGTAGGGACGGCGGGCTGAACGCACATCCGGAACCGCGGACCGTCAGAGGGACACTTCCCCGGCGTACGGCGGTTCCGCGCCCGCGCGGGAACAAGTGATCGCCGCCGCGCGGGCGGCGAAGTCCAGGAGTCCCGTCCAGCCTCCCGGACCCAGGGCGGCCACCGCCTCTCCGCCGAGGGCGTCGCGTACCGCGAGACCGTGCAGCAGTGCCGCGTTCACCGTGTCGCCCGCGCCGATCGTGTCCACCACCTCGACCCGTCGGCCCGGCACCGCGTACTCGGCGCCGTCGCGGGTGTACGCCGTCAGTCCGGCACCGCCCCGGGTGACCACGACCGCCGCCGGGCCCGCCGCCAGCCACTCCTCGGGAGTGCCGCCGAGCCACTCGGCGTCCTCGGCCGACAGCTTCAGCAGCGAGACCGACGGCAGCCAGCTCTTGAACCGGGTCCGGTAGGCGTCCGGGTCCGGGATCAGTCCGGCCCGGACGTTCGGGTCCAGCGCGGTGAACACGCCCCGCGCGGCCGTCCGGTGCAGCAGTTCCTCGTACGCGCTCGCCCCCGGCTCCAGGACCAGGGAGCAGGTCCCGAAGGAGACGGCCCGGGTGCCGGACGGCAGGGCGGCGGGCACCGTGAACAGCCGGTCCGCCGTCCCGTCCACGTAGAAGGAGTAGGCGGCCGAGCCGTCCGCGCCGACCGAGGCCACGGCGAGGGTCGTCGGCTCGGTCCCGCGCTGCACCGTCGAGACGTCCACGCCGGTCCCGCGCAGCCGGTCCAGCAACGCCTCGCCGAAGGCGTCGGACGACACCCGGGAGCAGAAGGCGACGGGGGAGCCGAGGCGGCCCAGCGCGACGGCGGTGTTGTACGGACCACCGCCGAGCGCCGGCCGCAGCGGGGCGAGGGCGCCCGTGCCCTGCGGTACCAGGTCGATCAGTGCCTCACCGGCGACGACGATCACGGCGGATTCCCTTCCTGGGCCTTGGCGGAGGCGTGCTCGAACTGCTCCGGCCGGTCGGACGGCTCGGGGCAGCCGCACGAGGTGCGGTGGACGAAGGCGCAGGGCAGCCGGACGGACCGCACGGGCGCGTCCGGCGCCGCGAGGCGGTCCAGCAGCAGCCGGAGGGCCTGCGCGCCGAGCTCCCGGCTGGGCTGCGCGACGGCGGTGAGCCGCGGGGAGAAGAGGTCCGCCCAGGCGAAGTCGTCGAAGCAGCACAGCGCGAGGTCATCGGGCACGGACAGACCGCGGTCCCGCAGGGCGCGCAGCGCGCCGATGGTCATCGCGTTGTTGGCGGTGACCAGCGCGGTGGGCGGCACCGCCAGGGACAGCAGGTCCGCCGTGGCCCGTTCGCCGCCGGCCGCCTCGGAGTCGCCGTGCACCAGGAGCCGTTCGTCGTACGGTAGCCCGGCGGCGGCCAGGCCGTGCCGGTAGCCGGTGATCCGCTCGTGCGTCGTGCTGAGGCCCGGGCGGCCCGCGACCAGGCCGATCCGGCGGTGGCCGAGCCCGGCGAGATGGGTGACCAGCCGGGTCGTCGGCTCGGCACTCTCGGCGCGGACCTGGTCGAAGCGCGGGGCGTCATCGCCGTCCGGGGTGTCCACGAGCCGGTCGAGGAACACGGTCGGCACCCGGTGGCGTCCGAGGTAGGCGACCAGCTCGCGCGGGTCGGCGGAGGGCGCGACGATCATGCCGTCCACGCGCCGCTCGTGCAGCAACTGGGCGACCTTGCGCTCGTGCTCGGGATCGTCGTGGGGGTCGGCGACGAGCAGGCCGTAGCCGTGCTCCAGGGCGGCGGTCTCGACGCCCTGGAGGATCTCCGTGAAGTACGGGTTGCTGATCGCGGAGACCGCGAGCCCGATGGAGCGGGTGCGGGAGGTCACCAGGGAGCGGGCGAGGGTGTTCGGGGTGTAGCCGAGCTCCTCGACGGCGTCCAGTACCGCCTGGCGGGTGTGCGGCAGCACCGGGCGGGTGTCGTTGAGCACATGTGAGACGGTCGCCACGGAGACCCCGGCGCTCCGGGCGACATCGGTCATGGTCGCCATGGGCGTGCTCCCCTCGCCTCCTGCCGCCTGTCGGCCAGGCACGCTGCGTACTGCCGCCTGGCCGGGACCGTATCTCATGGGGAGGCCGGCGTAAACGCTTGCGCAAGCGTTTACGTCCGCTCTTCCGTGCTGCCGTACCCAGGTGACCCACCTCGCGGGACGGGCGCGGGCGCCCGATATCGTCGCCCTGCACGCCCCCTGACCAGTGGAGACCCCCCATGTCCGGCCGCCCCGTCCCGAGCCGTCGTACCGTCCTGCGCACGGCGGCCCTCACTCCCGTCGCCGGAATCGGGCTGGCCGCCTGCTCGCCGGGTGACGACGGTGCCGCGCCCGCCACGCCGACCGCGCCCGTGGATCTCGGGGTGGACGGCGAGGTCGCCAAGGGCGCGACCAAGCTCCATCGGGACCAGAACGTGGTGGTCAGTCGCGCCCAGGACGGCTCCCTGAAGGCGTTCAGCACGGTCTGCACGCACGCGGGGTGCCCCATCAAGAAGCTCGAGGGGACGAAACTCGTCTGCCCGTGTCACGGCAGCGAGTTCGACGCCCGGACCGGCGAGGTGCTGCACGCCCCGGCCGACGTGCCGCTCGTTCAGCTGCCGGTCGAGGTGAAGCAGGGCAGGATCATCGTGAGCCCGGGGACCTGACCCCGCTTCGACGCCGGGGCACGGGCGCCCGCTCACTCCCAGTCCCACCCGATCCCCAGCGTCCCGGACCGCGCCCGTGGTTCCACGAGGTGCACCGAGTGGTAGTGCCCGTTGAGGGCCAGCTCCTGCCTGCCGCCGCGCGGCGCTGCCGGTGAGTGCTGCGTGAACCGGTGGCAGCGCACCGGAAGGGCCGCGGCGTCGAACCGCACCTGGAGGGCGTACTGCCCACCCGCCGTACCGGACTCCCGGACGTACTCGCGCGACACCCCGGCCGTGCCGTCCTCGACGCCGTAGCGGAAGAGATGGGTGTCCCCGGCCCGCAGACGCGTGTCGAACAGCAGCTCGGTCATGAGTACGCCCGTGTCGTGGTGGGTGCGCACACGCCCCGTACGGCAGTTCTCCAGCGCGTGGACGGTCATCCGCGCGGGAACGCACCCCGGGTCGCCGTGGTGGACGGCGACGAAGCGGTCGACGCCGTCGCGATGGGCGCGGACGATGTGGTGCGACTCGCGCCCCGCGAGCTCGCGCCGTGGTCCGATCCGGATGTGCTCGTGATGTCCGAGGGTGTGCGTCCCGCTGTCCGACGACGAGTGGTCCAGCTCGGCGAGCAGCCCGTCCAGGACGCCGGAAGCCTCTGGACGGGCCCGGTGGGAGAGAGCCGCGGACCGCTGGCCCGAGGCGTCCCCGCAGGCGTCACCGGCCTCGACGAGCAGGCGGAGCAGCGACTCCTCGGGCAGCTGGAGTATCTCCTCCAGGGCCCGCACGGCCCGCAGCGACTCCGGGCGCCGGGGCCGCCGGGCGCCCTGCTGCCAGTAGCTCAGACTCGTGACGCCCACCGTCACCCCGTGGCGCGACAGATGGTGCCGCACCCGCTGCAGCGGCAGTCCGCGAGCGGCGATCGCGGCGCGCAGGGCGACGTGGAAGGGACCACCGCGCAGGGCCGAGTCGAGTTCCGCCGTGGCGGACTCCGCGTGCTGTGTGGCGTGCGGCATGCAGGGGCCTTTCTGTGACTCCACAACGGCTGGTCGGACCGTTCGACGCGGATCCGTCGGGCCCGCCCCCGGTCGCGGCACGGAGCTCGTCGCATCCGGACGCCGCGCTGCAGGACCCCGAGTCCCCCCGCATTGAAGCGTGTTGACCAAGTCCCGACAACACCTGTGGCCGGACCTCGCCCCGCTCCTGGCCGAGAACGCACCGGCGCGCCGCCGAGGGGGCACCTGTCGTGACCGGTCGGCCCCGGCCCGTCTCCCGCCGGCCCCGCGACGGGCCGCCCGCAGGCCCCCGCTGCGGGTTGTCCACAGGGCCCTCGACCCGTCGTCCACAGCCCCGCCGGAGTGTCGGTTCCCGCCAGTAGGGTGTGAGACATGGCCGACCCCTCCAGCTACCGCCCCAGGCCGGGTGAGATCCCGGACTCCCCGGGGGTGTACAGGTTCCGCGACGAGCACCGCCGGGTGATCTACGTCGGAAAGGCGAAGAGCCTGCGCCAGCGCCTGGCGAACTACTTCCAGGACGTGGCGAACCTCCACCCCCGCACCCGCACCATGGTCACCACCGCCGCGTCCGTGGAGTGGACGGTGGTGTCCACGGAGGTCGAGGCGCTGCAGCTGGAGTACTCCTGGATCAAGGAGTACGACCCCCGGTTCAACGTCAAGTACCGCGACGACAAGAGCTACCCGTACCTCGCGGTGACGATGAACGAGGAGTTCCCGCGCGTGCAGGTGATGCGCGGCCACAAGAAGAAGGGCGTGCGCTACTTCGGGCCGTACGGGCACGCCTGGGCGATCCGCGACACGGTCGACCTCCTGCTGCGTGTCTTCCCGGTGCGCACCTGCTCCGCCGGGGTCTTCAAGAACGCCGCCCGCACGGGTCGCCCCT
Source organism: Streptomyces sp. AC627_RSS907 (assembly GCF_019049165.1). Taxonomy (NCBI): domain Bacteria; kingdom Bacillati; phylum Actinomycetota; class Actinomycetes; order Kitasatosporales; family Streptomycetaceae; genus Streptomyces; species Streptomyces sp. AC627_RSS907. The sequence continues at coordinate 5,027 of NZ_JAGMUE010000119.1, read as the reverse complement.
GCCTGCTCGGCTACATCGGCAAGTGTTCCGCGCCCTGCGTGGAGCGGATCTCCGCCGAGGACCACCGGGAGCTCGCGGAGGAGTTCTGCGACTTCATGGCCGGCCGCACGGGCACCTACCTGCGCCGCCTGGAGCAGCGGATGGCAGATGCGGCCGAGGAGATGGAGTACGAGCGGGCGGCGCGCCTGCGCGACGACATCGGGGCGCTGAAGAAGGCCATGGAGAAGAGCGCGGTCGTCCTCGCCGACGCGACCGACGCCGACCTGATCGCGGTCGCCGAGGACGAGCTGGAGGCGGCCGTCCAGATCTTCCACGTGCGGGGCGGACGCGTGCGCGGCCAGCGCGGCTGGGTCACGGACAAGGTGGAGGAGATCACCACCGGCGCCCTCGTCGAACACGCACTCCAGCAGCTGTACGGCGAGGAGACCGGCGACGCGGTCCCCAAGGAGGTCCTGGTCCCCGCCCTGCCCGAGCCGGTGGAGCCGGTCCAGCAGTGGCTGGCAGAGCGCCGCGGGTCGGGCGTCTCGCTGCGCATTCCGCAGCGCGGCGACAAGAAGGCCCTGATGGAGACGGTGCAGCGCAACGCACAGCAGGCGCTCGTCCTGCACAAGACCAAGCGCGCCTCCGATCTGACCACGCGCTCGCGCGCACTGGAGGAGATCGCCGACGCCCTCGGTCTGGACAGCGCCCCGCTCCGGATCGAGTGCTACGACATCTCCCACCTCCAGGGCGACGACGTCGTGGCCTCCATGGTCGTCTTCGAGGACGGACTGGCCCGGAAGAGCGAATACCGCCGCTTCCAGATCAAGGGCTTCTCAGGACAGGACGACGTCCGTTCCATGCACGAGGTCATCACCCGCCGGTTCCGCCGCTACCTCGCCGAGAAGGAGAGGACCGGTGAATGGGCGGACGGAGAGGTCACCGACGTCGGCGACCAGCCCACCGACGACGGGGGCCCCGCGGGCGGTCCGGCCCTCAAGGACGACGACGGCCGCCCCAAGCGTTTCGCCTACCCGCCCCAGCTCGTCGTCGTCGACGGCGGGCAGCCGCAGGTCGCGGCGGCGCAGCGGGCCCTGGACGAGCTCGGGATCGACGACATCGCCGTCTGCGGCCTGGCCAAGCGTCTGGAAGAGGTCTGGCTGCCCCGCGAGGACGACCCGGTCGTCCTGCCCCGCACCAGTGAGGGGCTGTACCTTCTGCAACGGGTCCGTGACGAGGCCCACCGCTTCGCGATCACCTACCAGCGCACCCGGCGCGCCAAGCGTTTCCGTACCAGTCCCCTGGACGACGTGCCCGGTCTGGGGGAGACGCGCAAGCAGGCGCTGGTCAAGCACTTCGGTTCGGTGAAGAAGCTGCGGTCGGCGACGATCGACCAGATCTGCGAGGTGCCCGGCATAGGCCGCAAGACGGCCGAGACCGTCGCCGTGGCCCTCGCCCGGGCCACCCCGGCCGCGCCCGCCGTGAACACGGCGACCGGAGAGATCATTGATGACGAGGACGGGGCACCCGAGACGACGGCGGATGCCCCGGGGGAGCCCGTGTCCGCGGGCACCCCGGACGAACGACGGGGGCAGGAGACATGACCGAGCACGAGGCACGGCCCACAGCGGGGCGAGAACAGGCCCACGGCACGACCGGCCAGGACACGGGCACGCGGACGGCCCGCTCCGACCGGAGCCAGGACAACGGAGCACAGGTGAGTACGGGCAAGGAAACAGCCGGGGCGCCCGAGGTGGCCATCCCCGAGCTGGTGATCATCTCCGGCATGTCAGGGGCGGGCCGCTCGACGGCCGCCAAGTGTCTGGAGGACCTGGGCTGGTTCGTCGTCGACAACCTGCCGCCCGCGCTGATCCCCACCATGGTGGAGCTCGGTGCCCGCTCGCAGGGCAACGTGGCGCGGATCGCGGTCGTCGTCGACGTCCGCGGCCGGCGCTTCTTCGACAACCTGCGTGAGTCCCTCGCCGACCTCGACGCCCGCGGCGTCACCCGGCGGATCGTCTTCCTGGAGTCCTCGGACGACGCCCTGGTGCGCCGGTTCGAGTCGGTGCGCCGCCCGCACCCCCTCCAGGGTGACGGCCGCATCGTCGACGGCATCGCCGCCGAACGGGAACTCCTGCGCGAACTGCGCGGCGACGCGGACCTGGTGATCGACACCTCCAGCCTCAACGTGCACGAACTGCGCGCCAAGATGGACGCCCAGTTCGCCGGCGAGGAGGAGCCCGAGCTGCGGGCCACCGTCATGTCCTTCGGATTCAAGTACGGCCTCCCGGTCGACGCCGATCTGGTCGTGGACATGCGCTTCCTGCCCAACCCGCACTGGGTCCCGGAACTGCGCCCGTTCACCGGGCTGAACGAGGAAGTGTCCTCGTACGTCCTCAACCAGCCCGGGGCCAAGGAGTTCCTCGACCGCTACGCCGAACTCCTCCAGCTGATCGCCGCGGGCTACCGTCGGGAGGGCAAGCGCTACGTGACCGTGGCCGTCGGCTGCACCGGCGGCAAGCACCGGTCCGTGGCCATGTCGGAGAAGCTCGCCGCCCGGCTCGCCGCCGAGGGCGTGGAGACGGTGGTCGTCCACCGGGACATGGGACGGGAATGACAGGACGTACTCCGCGGCTGAGCAGGCTGCGCCGGGTGGTGCCCGAGGGGCGCGGCGGCAGACCCGCCGACGCCCGCGCCACCCGGCCCGAGCAGATGCGCGGCGGCAGGCCGCGCCGCCGGGGCACCCAGCCCAAGGTCGTCGCCCTCGGCGGCGGCATGGGCCTGTCCGCCTCGCTCGCCGCACTGCGCCGGATCACCGGCGACCTCACCGCCGTCGTCACGGTGGCCGACGACGGCGGCTCCAGCGGGCGCCTGCGCGACGAGCTGGGCGTCCTGCCGCCCGGCGACCTGCGCAAGGCGCTGGCCGCGCTGTGCGGCGACGACGACTGGGGCCAGACCTGGGCCCGCGTCATCCAGCACCGCTTCCAGTCCCAGGGCGACCTGCACGAGCACGCGGTCGGCAATCTGCTGATCGTCGCCCTGTGGGAGCAGCTCGGCGACCACGTCCAGGCGCTGGACCTGGTCGGCAAGCTGCTCGGCGCGCACGGGCGGGTGCTGCCCATGTCCGCGGTGCCGCTGGAGCTCCAGGCCCTGGTCCGGGGCCACGACCCGGACCGGCCCGAGGAGGTGGACACCGTGCGCGGGCAGGCGACTGTGGCGCTCACGCCCGGCGAGGTGCAGTCCGTGCACCTGGTGCCGAACGACCCGCCCGCCGTCCCCGAGGCGGTCGACGCCGTCCTGGACGCCGACTGGGTGGTGCTCGGGCCCGGCTCCTGGTTCTCCTCGGTCATCCCGCATCTGCTCGTGCCCGATCTGCTGGACGCGCTGGTCGAGACGAAGGCGCGCAGGGTGCTCTCCCTGAACCTCGCCCCGCAGCCCGGAGAAACCGAGGGCTTCTCCCCGCAGCGTCATTTGGAGGTTTTGGGACGACACGCCCCTAAACTCGCCCTGGACGTGGTGCTGGCCGACCAGGCCGCCGTGCCCGACCGTGACTCGCTCACCGACGCCGCGAAACGGTTCGGCGCCGCGGTCGAGCTGGCTCCGGTCGCCCGGACCGACGGGACCCCGAGGCACGACCCGGAGCTGCTGGCCGCCGCGTACGACCGTATTTTTCGGATGCATGGAAGGATCGGCCCATGGCGATGACGCCAGCGGTGAAGGACGAGATCTCCCGGCTCCCCGTCACCCGGACCTGCTGCAGGAAGGCGGAGGTCTCCGCCATCCTGCGGTTCGCCGGCGGCCTTCACCTGGTGAGCGGGCGCATCGTGATCGAGGCGGAGCTGGACACGGCGAGGGCGGCGCGTCGCCTCAAACAGGACATCCTGGAGATCTTCGGGCACAGCTCCGAGCTGATCGTGATGGCGCCGGGCGGTCTGCGCCGCGGCTCGCGCTACGTCGTCCGGGTGGTCGCGGGCGGTGACCAGCTGGCCCGCCAGACCGGGCTGGTGGACGGCCGGGGCCGCCCGATCCGCGGCCTGCCGCCACAGGTGGTCTCGGGGGCCACCTGCGACGCCGAGGCCGCCTGGCGCGGGGCCTTCCTGGCGCACGGTTCGCTCACCGAGCCCGGCCGTTCCTCCTCCCTGGAGGTGACCTGCCCGGGTCCCGAGGCCGCGCTCGCCCTGGTCGGCGCCGCCCGCCGGCTGTCGATCGCCGCCAAGGCCCGTGAGGTGCGCGGCGTGGACCGGGTCGTCGTCCGCGACGGCGACGCGATCGGCGCCCTGCTCACCCGGCTGGGCGCCCATGAGTCGGTGCTGGCCTGGGAGGAGCGGCGGCTGCGCCGCGAGGTCCGCGCGACCGCCAACCGCCTCGCCAACTTCGACGACGCCAACCTGCGCCGCTCGGCCCGCGCCGCCGTCGCCGCCGGTGCGCGGGTCCAGCGGGCCCTGGAGATCCTCGCCGACGACGTGCCCGAGCACCTCGCCGCCGCCGGGCGGCTCCGCATGGAGCACAAGCAGGCATCCCTGGAGGAGCTGGGCGCCCTCGCCGACCCGCCGTTGACCAAGGACGCGGTCGCCGGCCGCATTCGCCGCCTGCTGGCCATGGCCGACAAGCGGGCCGCGGACCTCGGTATCCCGAGCACGGAGGCGAATCTCAGCGAGGACATGGCGGACAACCTCATCGGCTGACCGGGACCGGGACCGGGGCCGGGTCCGGTCCGGGTCAATGGGGGCGTGTCCGCTGCCGCCGGCCATGGCCGACAAGCGGGCCGCGGACCTCGGTATCCCGAGCACGGAGGCGAATCCCAGCGAGGGCGCGAACGGCAACCTCGTCGGCTGACCGGGTCCGGGCCGGGGCGCAGCCCGCCCCGTGCACGCGCCGGCCGTCCGTGCACGCGCCGGCCGTCCGTGCACGCGCCGGCCGTCCGTGCACGCACCGGCCGCCCCCGCCCCGCGGGCCGTCCGTGCACGCACCGGCCGCCCCCGCCCCGCGGGCCGTCCGTGCACGCACCGGCCGCCCCCGCCCCGCCGGCCGTCCGTGCACGCACCGGC
>NZ_JAGMUE010001165.1:0-675 GCF_019049165.1 Streptomyces sp. AC627_RSS907 | reverse complement strand
CGGTGGTCGATGACGTTCTGGAGGGCGGCGCCTGGACGATCCTCTCCGAAGCCTGTGTGGTGCAGACGCCGGAGGAACTCGCGGTGCTGATCGCGCGGCTGGGCGCGTGCGGGGCGCGCGGCCACGCGAGCCGGGTCTTCTGGAAGGGCCTGCGCAGCCACTTCGCCGGGCACGCCGTGCACCTGGTGCGCAGCATGCGTCGCGGCGGCAGCGAACTGCTGGCCCCCGACGCGCTGCGGGACTACGCCCAGCGGGCCACGGCCGGCGACGTCGTGGAGCTGGCCTGCGCCCTGGAGGCGGCGGGGCATCGCGAGGACGCGCGCTCCCTGCTGGCCCAGGCGGGCAGCGGCAGCCGCGCCCAATTCCTGAGCCTGCTGGCGTACCTGGCCAGCCGGGACAGGCGGCTCGCGGAGCTGCTCGTACGGGACGTGGCGCTGGGCGCGCCGGTCCCGGAGCGGGTCAGGCTGGCGGTGGCGCTCGCGGCCTCCTCCGCCGAGACCGCCGCGTACGAGCAGTGCCTGCTGGACGCGCTGCGCCAGGGGGACGCCGGGGAGCTGGCCGAGTTCACCCGGCTGCGCAAGGCGGCCCGCAAGAAGCGGAAGAAGGCCCTGGACCAGGTGGCCAGGGACGGTCTGCGGCGCGAGCGCAGGCAGCGGCAGCGGGAGTTCGTCCGCA
>NZ_JAGMUE010001164.1:0-586 GCF_019049165.1 Streptomyces sp. AC627_RSS907 | reverse complement strand
GCTTCAACACCATCGCCAACGAGTACCCGCAGCTCGGCGGCGAGTTCGAGGTCATCCACCACACCCAGTTGCTCCAGCACCTCGTCGACGAGGGCAGGCTGGTCCCGGTGACCCCGGTCGAGGGCCTGATCACCTACCACGACCCGTGCTACCTGGGCCGGCACAACAAGGTCTACACGCCGCCTCGGGAGATCATCGCCAAGGTGCCGGGGCTGCGGAACGAGGAGATGCACCGGCACAAGGAGCGCGGCTTCTGCTGCGGCGCCGGCGGTGCCCGGATGTGGATGGAGGAGCGGATCGGCAAGCGGGTCAACGACGAGCGGGTGGACGAGGCGCTGTCCCTCAACCCCGACATCGTCTCCACGGCCTGCCCGTTCTGCCTCGTCATGCTCTCCGACTCGGTCAACGGCAAGAAGAACGACGGCAAGGCGAAGGAGTCGCTCCAGGTCGTGGACGTGGCGCAACTCCTCCTCGACTCGGTCAAGACGCCCGAGCAGCGGGACCCGGGCGGCGACGGCGAGCCGGCGACTGCGCCCGAGCCGGAGCCCGTGAAGTAGCCCGCGAGGTAGCCCGCTGCCCGCACCGG
>NZ_JAGMUE010001163.1:0-583 GCF_019049165.1 Streptomyces sp. AC627_RSS907 | reverse complement strand
AACTGGTGCAGCGCCCGTTCGAGGGGCTGCCCGGCGAGGCGGACTGGGTCGCGCTGCGCGAGCTGGTGCCCGCCGCGACCGCGGAGCTGCACCTCAAGGGCGGGCTGCCGGACGGCGTTCCGTCGGTCACCCTCGCCACGGTGCTGCCCATGGCCTGGCCCGCGCTGCGCCGCGACGACGGCGCCGTGCTGCTCGGCCTCCAGAACGACACCACGTCGGGCGACCTGAGCCGCGACCTGGCGAGCACGTTGCGCCGCGCGCTGACCGCCGAGCCGGGCACGCCCGTCGCGGCCGGCGACAAGCGGGGCGCCGGCTGGGCGCCGGGCGACGGGCCGCGGCTCCAGGACCTGCTGGACCTCGACCGTCCCTTCGAGCCGGTGGTGCACCAGGGGTTCGAGTTCTGGATCGAGGACGCGGAGAACGCGAGTGCCGAGGTCAGCGCGTCCCTGGAGCGGGCGAACGAGGCCGCGATCCCGACGGTCCGGCTGACCGGCGTCGAGTCGGCGTACTGGTGCGAGACGCCGGACAAGAACCACCTGCGCTGGGTGATGACCCACCCGGAGGAGAAGCTCCTCGACGAGCT
>NZ_JAGMUE010001162.1:0-819 GCF_019049165.1 Streptomyces sp. AC627_RSS907 | reverse complement strand
GATGAAGAACGTGCGCCGCGATCCCGCGCGTACCGCAGACGGGCCGACCTACCGCTCATGCGCGCCAAGCGGCGCACCCAGCGACAGATCGCCAGCGAGGGCGGCCAGTTCTTCAGCTCCTTGGAGTCCAAGGTAACCGAGCTCAATCGCATATGGACCCACCCTCGTCTGGGCCCGACTTTCAGCGAAATCACCGACCCCCAAGCGTGGCTTAGCCGCGTGAAGCCGTAAGGGGAGGGCCCGTGTGGCACCGGGGTGCGCTCTTTCACCCTTAACCGTTTCGCCCCTCGAATGTGGTCTCCATCAGGGGTCACGCAGAAATCGGATTACGCCGTGATCGATTACCACTCACTCATACCGCCCAGCATCATCGCCGCTTGCCAGACACGTTTGGCCGGGGCGGCGAGGTCGACACCCATGACGCCAGCCCCGTTATCCGCCTGGGGCGAGGACCAGGTGCCACCGCACTACGTCAAGGCGGAATGCTTGCAGTCCGCGGGCTCCCACACGTACAGGGGCGCCTTCCTCGCACTGGACGACCTCGACCCGCCTCAGCTGCGCCGCGGAGTGGTCGCGGCCTCCACCGGCCCCTACGCGCTGGCCCTGATGTACGCCCGTCGGTACTGGCCCGAGCTGCGTCGCATCACGGTCGTGCTCCCCAACAGCAACAGCTCCCTAAGCGAACTGCTGCCCGAGCTCGGTGCCGACGTGCGCCTGCACAGCGGTACCTCGCGCGATCGGGAGCGCGCTGCGCAACGCATCGCACGCGAGAGTGGGCAGACGTTCTTGCTCACCTCGGGGAGAGCCGCGGTATGCGGC
>NZ_JAGMUE010001161.1:0-651 GCF_019049165.1 Streptomyces sp. AC627_RSS907 | reverse complement strand
GGGCACGGGCCTGTGCGGCGCGCTCACGACGTACTCCACGTTCTCGTACGAGACGCTCCGCCTCGCCGAGACGCACCACCGCCGCCTCGCCGTCGCCAACGTCGCCGCGACGCTGCTCGTCGGCCTCGCCGCCGCCTTCGCCGGCGCGGCGCTGGGCCGCGCCCTGTGGGGCTAGCCGCCAGCCCCGGCGCGCGAGCCGGCGCTAGGCGCCGGCCACCCGTACGCCGGAGTGCCGCCCGGCCTGTCGGGCGAGGGGGGCCAGATGGCGCCACTGGTCCAGCGGGAGGGCGGCCGGGTGGGCCGGCAGGGCCTGGAGGCAGACGTGGTCGGCGCCCGCCGCGAGGTGGGCCGTGATCCGCTCCGCGATCCGCTCGTCGCCGATCGCCACGAGGGCGTCGACCAGGCGATCGCTCCCGCCGTCGGCGAAGTCCGCCTCCGTGAAGCCGAGCCGCTGCCAGCTGGCCCGGTAGGGCGCGGCCGGCAGGTAGCCCGCGATGTGCCGGCGCGCCCGCTCCCGTGCCCGCTCGGCGGGTAGTCCGGCCACCACGGCCTGCTCCACGATCAGGGCGCGATCCGGGCCGAGCGCCGCCCGGGCCCGCGCCGTGTGCTCCGGCGTGACGAGGTAGGAGAACGCGCCGGCCGCCCGGTCCC
>NZ_JAGMUE010001160.1:0-561 GCF_019049165.1 Streptomyces sp. AC627_RSS907 | reverse complement strand
GTCCACGGCTGACCCTTCTGGCTGGGCGGTGACGACGGTGGGGGTCACCTCGATGGTGACGGTTCCCTCGCCGTGCCGCACCGCGTTTTCCAGCAGGTTGCCCAGCACCTGGTCGACCTTGTCCGGATCGGCCCACAGGTCCGGCAGCGGCTCCACGACCTTGATGAGGAACAGGTCGGGGCGCTGGCCGGCCGTGGTGTGCGCCTGCACGTGACGGCGCACGGCGGCGGCCATGTCCACGCACTGGCGGCGCACCTCGAGGCGCCCGGAGTCGATGCGGGAGATGTCCAGCAGTTCGGCTATCAACCGGGTGACCCGGTTGGCGTCGGCGTCCACCGTCTCCAGCATCAGCCGCTTCTGGTCGTCGGTGAACCTCTCCCACTTCGCCAGCAGCGTGGCCGTGAACCCCTTCACCGAGGTCAGCGGCGAGCGCAGCTCGTGCGCGACGGTGGCGATCAGCTCCGCGTTACTGCGCTCGGTACGGCGCCTGGCCTCGGTGCCGCGCAGGGTGACCACGAGGCGGCGCAGCGGACCGGTGGGGCGCGCCCGCACGTACCGCGC
>NZ_JAGMUE010001159.1:0-555 GCF_019049165.1 Streptomyces sp. AC627_RSS907 | reverse complement strand
ACTATCGACCCGTTGCCGCGCTTTCGCGCTGGTCAGAGCCTTGATCTTCGGCGGAAGGCGCTTCTTCGAAGTCGACCTTCTTCATGTGCTTGTTCATACTCTTCATGAGCATCCACACGGCGACGCCGATGACCGCGAAGACGATGAAGCCGAGGACGCCAGGGGTGACCTTGTTGTCATCCACTTCCTTGGCGAGCTCGAACACCGGAGACGCGTGGGTCAGGGCGAGGGTGCTAGTCGCGGTCATCATGGTGTCAATTGTTGCGGATGCCCGCGAAGAGGTCGTCCTCGGGGAGGGATGTCGCCACTAGCGACTTCGCCAGCTCGTACTCCTCCGTGGGCCAAACCTCCTTCTGGATCTCCATCGGGACCCGGAACCAGCCGCCGTCGGGGTCGATCTGGGTGCGGTGCGCGATCAGTGCCTTGTCGCGAATCTCGAAGAACTCGCCGCAGGGCACGTAGGTGGTCAGCTCGCGCTCGCGCTTCTGGAACTCCTTCCAGCGCTCCAGCCACTCCCCGTACGGCGACTCCAGGCCGCGTTCGAGGAGCGCCTCG
>NZ_JAGMUE010001158.1:0-590 GCF_019049165.1 Streptomyces sp. AC627_RSS907 | reverse complement strand
GTAGCGGCCCCGGCCGTGGGTCGGCGAGAGGCGGACGACCAGGCCCATCTGCGTGGGGGAGTTGACGATCTCGGCCAGCGTCCAGACGCACACGGTCAGCGCGTACACCCCGATCGACCCGGCGAACGCGGTGAGCCCGAACCCGTAGCCGGCCAGCAGCGAGGAGATGATCAGCAGCCGCTGCGGATCGCGGTGCTCGATGTAGCGGGTGACCGGGATCTGGAGGGCCACGATCAGGATGCCGTTGACGGCGATCGCCACGCCGAAGTCGGAGCTGGAGAACCCGTCGGCGCCCATCGCCACCGGCAGCGCCACGTAACCCTGTTGGAAGATCAGGGCGATGAGGAAGGACAGCCCGACGACGCTCATGAAGCGGCCGTCGCGCAGCACCATGCCGAGCCCGACCTCCGGTTCGACATCGGCGCCGCTGGCGTCCTTGGCGCGCGGAGGACGCGACTCGGGCAGCTTGATGAAGACCAGCACGGCGCAGATCAGCGTCATGACGGCCTCGCCGACGAACCCGGCCCGGTAGCTGTACTCGGCGATGAATCCCGCGCCCATGGTTGAGAACGCGAAGCCCAGGTTGATGG
>NZ_JAGMUE010001157.1:0-617 GCF_019049165.1 Streptomyces sp. AC627_RSS907 | reverse complement strand
CCACGGTGCGGCTCTCGCTGCTCCGTGCCCCGCGCTACCCCGACCCGGAGACCGACCACGGCCACCACCGGCTGCGGTACGCCCTCGCGCCCGGCGCGACCGTGGCCGACGCGGTGCGCGAGGGGCACCGGATCAACCTCCCCGAGCGCACCGTCACCGGCGGCCGGGCCGTCGAACCGCTGGTCTCCGTCGCCGGCGACCAGGTGATCGTGGAGGCGGTCAAGCTCGCGGAGGACCGCGGCGGGGACATCGTGGTGCGGCTGTACGAGTCCGGCGGCGGCCGGGCCAGCACGACGCTGACCGCCTCCGTACCGGTCGCTGAGGTGGTCGAGACCGACCTGCTGGAGCGTCCGTTGGCCGACGCCCCGAAGCGCGCGTTCTCGCCCGAGGGCGCGCTGGAGCTGACCCTGCGCCCGTTCCAGATCCTGACCCTGCGGCTGACCCCACGCGGCTGAGTCGCGCCCCGCGCACGGCGCCCCGTCGCCCCGTACTCACCCCTGGGGCGCCGTGCGCGGCACGGCGATGGTCACCCGCAGGCCGCGTGGCTTGTTCGGGGCGTACGCGATCGTGGACCCGCCCGCGGCCAGCAGGGCGCGGCTGATGGACAGGCCGAGGCC
>NZ_JAGMUE010001156.1:0-597 GCF_019049165.1 Streptomyces sp. AC627_RSS907 | reverse complement strand
CTCCACGCGCACCGGGTAGCGCCATTCGAGCACCTCGGGGTCGGTCAACCGGGAGTTGGTCATGTGGGTCTGGACCGCGTCGGCGCCGTCGAAGCCGTCGCCGGCCCCGGAGCCGCTGGCCAGCGTCTCGTAGTACTGCACCCGGTCGTTGCCGAAGGTGATGTTGTTCATCGTCCCCGAGCCCTCCGCCTGCACGCCGAGGGCCCCGTACAGCGCGCCGGTGACCGCCTGCGAGGTCTCCACGTTGCCGGCGACGGTGGCCGCCGGATACGTGGGGGCCAGCATCGAGCCCTCGGGGATGCGCACGTCGAGCGGGGCCAGGCAGCCGCTGTTGAGCGGGATGTCGTGCGCGACCAGGGTGCGGAAGACGTAGAGCACCGCGGCCATCACCACCGAGCTTGGCGCGTTGGCGTTGCCCGGCTGCTGGGCGGAGGTGCCGGCGAAGTCCACGACGGCGCCGCGCGTGCGGTGGTCGACGCGCAACGCGACCTGGATGACGGCGCCGCTGTCGGTCTCGTAGCGGTACGAACCGTCGCGCAGGCCGGCGATGATGGCGCGCACCGACTCCTCGGCGTTGGCCCGCACGTGGCCCATGTA
>NZ_JAGMUE010000118.1:0-15030 GCF_019049165.1 Streptomyces sp. AC627_RSS907 | reverse complement strand
ACGTCGATTTCGACGTGGTCGGCGCGTTGTCGGACGGCGAGGTCGATGGCGGCGGCGGTGTTCTCGGGTGCCATGCCGGAGGATCCGCGGTGCGCGATGACGTCGGGGCGGTCGTCGGCGTGCGCGGTGGTGGAGGCCATGGCCATGGTGATACCGCTCAGCACGGCCACGACCAGACCGGCCCGTCTGTTGCCCACGTGCTTCACTACAGCCTCCCGCGTGTCGATGGACTCCAGGGAGCCTGACTGGCGGAGGACCCGGCCAGCCGGCGAAGTGGTTCGGTGCTCCGGCCGTCCGGGCCGACGGGGCACCCGCCCCTACGACACCGGGCGCGCCGTGACCGGGCCGTCGGCCGAACGGCCGTCCGTGCCGGATGCGGGCAGGGCGTCGAGGACCGCGGTGGCGAGTGCCACGGGGTCGCCCGAGGCCCTGACGGGATAGCTGCCGCGCTGGTGGTTCCAGGCGTTCTCCAGCGCGAACCAGTCGATGGGCACCGGCGCACGGCCGGTGGCCAGTGCGGTGTCGAGGGAGTCGAGGTACGTCGTCCAGCGCATCGCGTAGAAGTCGGAGACCAGTCCTGACCACTCCCGGTTGGCGTAGTCCCGCAGACCGCCGGTGTCGCTGCCGGAGCGATGGCCCCAGGTGGTGAGGATCGAGCGGGCGTCGAACTCCGCGGCGGCCCTCTCCGCCTCCGTGCCGCCCCAGGACTTGGCGTCCTCCAACCACGGCCCGAGGAGGAAGCGGGTGTCCGTGGCGAGCAGCCGGTCCAGCAGGGCGAGGTCACGCTTCCACTCGGCGGCCCGTTCACGGAAACGGGGCAGGTCCCCTGCTTCGTAGGCGGCCCGGATCAGCGGGAGCAGGGTCCGGCTGCGGTTGGCCAGGGCCTGACGCGCGACGTCGACGAGGTCGAAACGGTAGGCGTCGGTGGTGCGCAGCGCCGGCGCCACCTTCAGCAACTCGGCCAGTGCCCGCTGCACCGTGCTCGGGTCGTAGCGCATCGCACCGGGACTCCAGCTGGCCGCCGTGGTGGCGTTCAGCCGGGGGCGGGCGGCGAAGAGGCTGTCCTGCGACTCGCTCCAGCTTCCGGACGGCGTGCTGTACGGGCCCTGGCGCAGCAGTTCCCAGGCCCGGGCGGCCGCCGGGTCGGCACCGCCGTAGCGGCGTTCCGCGTACGCCGAGTACCAGGCCCGGTGGTCCACCGGGCGTGTGCGCCAGGCCAGTTCGGTGAACAGCTCGTAGGCGACCGGGTTTCCGCCGGTGCCCTCCGGCAGGTAGGCGATGCCGGACAGGGCGCTGCCGGGCTTGGTGCGCCACTGGTCGAAGCGCTCGGTCCACACGGCCGTGTTGGCGCCGATGGTCGTGTGGCCGCCGAAGTTGGGGATCGTGCCGAACGCGTAGGGCGCGCCGTGCCAGGTGGTCTCACGGTCGAGACCGTCGTAGCGGTCGGACAGGCCGTCGACGATGAGCAGCCTGCTCTTGTCGACGGCGTCGATGATCTGCGGCGAGGGGTTCTTCTGCCAGCCGATCAGGGTCCAGACAGCACCGGGCCGGGCGGTCTGGAGGGCGTCCATCACCGCCTTGGCGGCGTCCGGTACGGGTACGTCCCCCGGCCGGCCGCCCTCGTGCAGCAGGTCCATCTTGTACATCGTGGAGTCGCCGAACAGCTCACGCTGGTGGCGGTAGAACGAGGCGGCGACCCTGGGGAACACCGGGCTGCGGGGATCGAGCCAGTCGGGCCGCTCGAAGCCGACCCAGGTGCCCTGCGGGACGACGGGCCCGGTGGAGTTCTTCTCCGTGAAGCCGGGGGGCACGGTGCCGTAGTAGCCGGGAAGCACGGGCGTCATCCCGAGCCGGCGCAACCGGTCGGCGATCCTGCGGCCGAGTCGGGCCCGGTCCTCGATGAGCCGTTCCGAGACGGGCCCGGCGAAGCCCGACATGTTCTGCATCAGCCACCAGGGCTGGTGTGCGGGGCCGGGGATCCAGGACCTGAGCTCGTCCTTGGAGTAGCCGAACTCCTGGAGTGTCTCGTAGTAGACGGCGTCGGCGCCCATCTGGACGAAGACCTCGTTCACGCCGTGCAGGGCGAGGAGATCGATCTGCTTCTCGTAGGAGGCCCAGTCGCGGTAGGCACCGGAGTAGCCGTCGTCGGTGTCGTTGAGCGCGAAGCGGTGAGGTACCGACGCGTCCTTGCGGACCGGGCGGGCGGGCGCGGGCAGGGTGCGGGGCAGCTTCGCCGTGCTCCGCCCGGGCCACCCGATGTCCACCTTGGCCGTGTACTTCAGGTACCAGTTGACGCCGCTGAGGAGCACGGCGGGACTGGTGCCCTGAACGCGCACGTGGCCGGCGCGCCCGGAGACGGTGAAGTAGTCCCCGGAGGCGGGGCGGCGCACCGGGACGAGGGTGAACTGAGAGACGTGGCGCGGCAACAGCCGGGCGAGCGCCGCCTTGGCGGGCTGAGTGGCGAAGGCGGGCTTGCCCCGCGCCGAGGCCGCCGTGGGGGACGAAGGGATCAGAACCGTGGTGAGAAGGGCGAGGGCGGTGGCCGCCCACAGGACGGCCCAGGGTCTCAGGCTTCTCACTGGTCACCTCGATGGAAGTCGCCGACGCAGTGGTGGTGAATATGGAGGCGGCTGGTTCGCCAGTCAAGGAGGCGTCGGCGGGTGTACGTGTTCTTCGGCCACCGGCGCTCGGCCGGAACCAGGTGATCGTCAGGAGCCCCCAGGGCCCCGCCGGCCGGGTCGCGGCACCGGGCCGCACCGCACGCCCCGCGTCCTGACCGGCCGCGCTGCCGGGGGCGGGACGTCACCGACGCCCTCCCCGGCCCGGCACCCGAAGGCGCACCGGGCCGGGCGGGAACCTCGGACCGCGACGGCGGCGAGGCGGCAGGCCTCGCCCGCTCCGGTCGTGGTCAGGCGGACCGGACCGTGAGCGCGGAGAGCTCCCCGAGGACCCGGGCCGCCGGGGCCGGGTCGATCAGCCACTTGAGGTGACTGCCCGGCAGGGTGCGGACGTCGTACGGGTTGTCCGGCGTGAGCTCGTCGCCCTCACGGATCAGCCGGTCCTGCATGGCGAGCGGCATACTCGCGTCGTCGGCCAGGCGCACGAAGGTCTTCGGGATGCGGCCCCAGGTCGCCGCCTGCGCCCGGTCGGCGGAGGTGCCGAAGTCCAGGTTCTCGTCGGGCTGGAAGGTGTTGAGGAACGTCAGGAACTCCTCGTCGGTGCCGTCGGCGAGGAAGGCGGCCCTGAACGCCGCGAGGGCGTCCTTGTCCGCGGTGCGGAAGTTGACGCGCAGCAGGCCGAGTTCGGCCGGGTTCCCGGCCACCGCCAGACCCAGCGAGGCGGCGTCGACCGTGGCCATCTCCGGCTCGGCGTAGTAGTCGTTGACGTCCAGGGCGACCGGGCACCAGGCCGAGACGTAGACGATGCGGTCGATCAGGTCCGGGCGTGCGTTGGCCGCGGCGGTGGCCGTGATGCCGCCTCGGCTGTGCGAGACGAGGATCACCGGCCCGTTCTCCTTGGCACGTTCCAGGATGCCGATCAGGTGAGCGGCGTTGTCGGCGAGCGTCACCCCCTTGATGGAGCCCGGCGTGGTGGCGAGACCTTCGAGGTCCTGCGGTGCCTGGTAGGCATGCGGGTAGCTTGCCGCGAAACCGTGGCCCGGCAGGTCGACGGCGACCGAGCGGTGCCCGAGAAGGCCGAGTTCGGCCTGGAGCGGCGCGAAGGAGAAGGAGTTCGCGAAGGCTCCGTGTACCAGTACGAACGTCGGCTGCATCTGTCAGCTCACTCTCTGGCCCACGCTGCATCGGCGACGCGCGCGGCCGGGGTCGGGGGCCGTTGTCCCGCACCGACGGCCGCGGAGATGTCCGTGGCGGGCGCCGCGCGGCTGGAACGCGGTGTTTCCGTGCGGGGTCAACGCGAACGGTTGTCCGATGTGTCATGGGGACACTACGCAGCGAAAGATCACCGGTGCAACCGGTGTCAAGGCCTCCGTTTGCGTGGCTCGACCAGCCCTGCCGGGACGCGGACCCGGTGCCCCGAGTACGTGTACCCGTGTCCGGGAGGACGCCCCGCCGGAGCGTGGCGACCCTGGGCGTCTCGGGCCCGGGGTCGCTGCGGGGGAGGTCGTGGCCGGGACGGTGGCTGTCGGGACGTTGGCGGTCGGGGCGATCGACGGGGCGTGGGTGCTCGCCCACGCCGTGGGCGCGCCGCCGGGGGCGGTACCGGGGGTGGTGGCCGGCGCTGTTCCTCGACCGCAGCCCGGCGGGCGGCGTCGCGGAGCCGGCGGCGCGCCCCGTCAGCGGTGCGGGGGGTGCGAGGCCGTCCGATGGATGGTCAGCGGCGCCGGCGTGCGAGGCGGCGGAACGCCCCCGGCCCGCCGGTGGGCGCGGGCAGGTCGCCGGCGACCGCGTCGGCGAGCAGCGTGCCGACCGTCTCGGCCGCGCACGTGCGGTTCGCGCCGATGCCTCCCGAGGGCCCGCGCTTGATCCAGCCCACGACGTACGTCCCCGGTCTGCCGACCACCCGTCCGCGCTCGTGCGGCACGGTACCCGTGGCCTCGTCGAACGGGAGTCCCGCTTGCGGCACTCCGCGGTATCCGATCGCCCGCAGCGCCAGGCCGGCCGGGATCTCCTGCTCACCGGCGCCGCCGGTGACGCGCACCGCGCGGACGGCTTCGTCCCCGCACACGTCCACGGGCGTGGAGCGGAAGCGCAGCACGACGCGGCGGCGCTGTCCCGCCCTGTCCGGCGGAACCGACCAGTCGACGGCCTCCCGCGGCACGCCCTGGAGCACCTCCGCCCTGTCCTTCGGCCCGGCCGCGTCGATGGCAGCCCCGATGAGTGGGTCGTGGTCGTCCACGATCAGGTCGAGGTCGGTGTGGCGTTTCAGGGCCAGGAGTTCGGGCCTGGTGCAGGCGGCGTGTTCCGGACCCCGGCGCCCGAGCAGTACCACCTCGCGCACCTTGCCGCGGCGCAGCTCTTCCAGTGCGTGGCCGGCGATCGACGTGCCGGCCAGGGTCGCAGGGTCGGAGACCAGGATCCTGGCGACGTCCAGGGCGACGTTGCCGTTGCCGACCACGACGACACGCTCGGCCGAGAGGTCGACGGCGTCCGGCGCGACCTCCGGGTGTCCGTTGTACCAGGCGACGAAGGTGGTCGCGGAGATGCTGCCCGTCCGGTCCTCGCCGGGTATGCCGAGGCGCCGGTCGGTCGCGGCGCCCACGGCGTAGATCACCGCATCGTGGTGCGCGGCGAGTTCTTCGGCCGTGATGTGTCCGCCCACGTCGAGGCCGAGGTGCAGGCGCACGCGCGGATGGGTGTGGAAGCGGGCGAAGGTGTCGCCGATCTTCTTGGTGGCCGGATGGTCAGGCGCCACGCCGTACCGGACGAGTCCGCCGGCCACCGGGAGCCGGTCGATCAGCGTCACCTCGGACCGGGTGTGCAGCAACAGGTCCTCCGCGGCGTACATGCCGGCCGGTCCGGTGCCGACGATCGCCACCCGCAGCGGCCGGAAGTCCGACGGCAGGACACGGGTGAAGGCCGGGCTGCCCCAGGTGTGGAAGGTGGGGCCGCGGTCGGCCGGCCCGGGACCCGCCCCCGTCTGCGGTCCCACCGGCGACTTTGTCCCGGGCTGCTCGAAGTAGGCCGCGTTGATGTCGGCGTAGTCCCGCTGCTCGCGGGGCAGGCTGTCGACGGGGAGGACGGCGTCCACCGGGCAGGCGTCGGCGCACGCGCCGCAGTCGATGCAGGTCTTCGGGTCGACGTACAGCATCTCCGTGCTGCCGAAGGCCCGCTCCTCGGGCGTGGGGTGGATGCAGTTGACCGGGCAGACGGCCACGCAGGTGGCGTCGGCGCAGCAGGTCTGGGTGATCGCGAAGGCCATGTCGTCCGCTCGCCGGAAGGTCGTCAGATCAGGTTGGCGCGCTGGTAGAAGTACAGCGCGGGTTTGGTGAGCAGCCCCACCGAGGACAGGAACTCCATGAGGCCCGCGCAGCTCGCGCGCATCATCGACTTGTGGTGCTCGTTGGCCCTTGCCTCCCGGACGGCGCGTTCCTCGTCCAGTCCGGCGTTGGCGTAGACCTTCCGGTTCACCATGCTGGTGACGATGACGTAGGACGCCACGGCGATCAGGAGGGAGTGGGCCTGACGGCGTACGCGTCCGGCGCGCGCGAGGTGCCTGCGTGTCTCTTCGCGCGCGAACTTCATGTGCCGTGACTCCTCCACGACGTGGATGTTGTTGATGGTGCGGACGAACGGCACGACCCGCTCGTCGCGCATCCAGTCGCGCTGCATCACGTCGAGGACCTCCTCGGCGACCAGGATCGCCGCGTACGCCGCCTCACCGAACGCGACCGTCTTGAAGACCCGGCCGAGTTCGACGGCCACCCGGTGGGGGCGGTAGGCCGGGGCCCGGAGCTTCTTCGCGCCGCGGGCGAACATGATCGAGTGGCGGCACTCGTCGGCGATCTCGGTGAGCGCCCACTGGAAGGTGTCGTCCGTCGGGTCCTTGGCGTAGATGTCCCTGAGCACCAGCTGTTGCAGGATCATCTCGAACCAGATTCCGGTGCTGGCCACCGAAGCGGCCTCCTGGCGCGTCAACGCCTTGCGCTGAGCGTCGGTCAACTCCTCCCAGTACGCCGTCCCGTAGAGGGTGCTCCACTCCGGGCTGGCGCCGTGGAAGTCCTCGTCGAGCGGGGTCTCCCAGTCGACCTCGGTGAGCGGGTCGTACGAGAGCTGCGCGGACGAGTCCAGCAGCCGTCGCGCGACGCCGTCCCCGGAGGCGTGGCTCCGGGGATCCGGCCGCGAGATGTTGATGGCCATGCAGGGGCTCCTCGAGTCGAATCGGGGAAGTTCCTCATCCCTCGCTGCTATTACCGTCGGTAATACAGTCTGCTTGTTGACGAACCTTATAGCAAGAGAGGGTGTGTGCCTACCCCTGAGTAACCGGCGAGGAGCCCGTGGTCGCGGAACCGCCGGTCGCACGGTGTGCGGCTGGGCGGTCCGCCCGCCGCGAGGGCGTCCCGCGCGCCGCGCCGGCGGGCGGGCGCGTTGCCGCCCCTTCGCCTACGGCGCCTGTGTCGCGATCTGGATCAGGTTGCCGCAGGTGTCGTCGAAGACGGCGGTGGTGACCGGGCCCATCTCCAGGGGCTCCTGGGTGAAGCGCACGCCGAGGCCGCGCAGGCGCTCGAACTCCGCCTTCACGTCGTCGACGGCGAACTGGGCGAGCGGGATGCCGTCCTGGGTGAGCGTGTCGCGGTAGGTCCTGGCGGCCGGGTGGCCGACGGGCTCCAGGAGGAGTTCGGTGCCGTCGGGCTCGTCGGGCGAGACGACGGTCAGCCATCGGTCCTGCTCGCCCACCGGGACGTCGTGCTTCTTCACGAAGCCGAGGATCTCGGTGTAGAAGTGCAGGGCCTTGGCCTGGTCGTCGACGAAGACGCTGGTCAGGTGAATCCTCATGAGGTGCTCTCCTCCGGTCCGGTTGTGTCGCGCACGAGCCACCGCTCGACGATGTGCCGCAGCGGCGCCGTGTTCAGGTCGTGGAACTTGTAGCGGCCCTCACGTCTGGTCTCGACGAGTCCGGCGGCCTCCAGCACGGCGAGGTGCTGGGAGACCCCTTGGCGCGAGATGCCGAGCTGGTGCTTCATGCTCAGTCGCGAACAGATCTCGAACAGTGTCTGTCCGGACTTCTCCGCGAGCTCGTCGATGATGGTGCGGCGGGTCGGGTCGGCCAGTGCTTTGAAAAGGTCGTCGGCCACACCTCCAGAGTAGGCAAGTCGTCACTTGCCTATCAAAGCCGGGTGCGTCGGGCACTCGTCCCGGGCCCCACCGCCCGCCCGCGGACCGGCGGGCGGGCGGCGGAGTCGGTGATCACGTCGCGGCCGGCGCCCGGCGTTCCGCACGGCGCAGCGCGGCGAGGCCCGGGGCGAGAGCGGGAACGGAGGTGAGGAGCTGCCTGGCGTACGGGTCCCGCGGCGCCTCGTAGACCGCTTCGGCGGGCCCGTACTCCACCACAGGGCCGTGCCGCATCACCGCCAGACGATCGTCGACCTGACGTACGACGGCCAGATCGTGAGCGATGAACACCAGGGTGAGGCCCAGCTCGCTCCGCACTGAACTCGTGCGGGTAGCGGGCGTAGTGCGCGGGGTCGAGACCGGCCCGCTCCAGCAGCTCGGCCACCCGTGTCCGGACGGCCGGATCCCGGGGCTCGGCGCGAATGGCGCACCGGAAGACGACCTCTCGAAGGGGGACACCACACGGCGTGGGTGCGGCACTCGGAAAGGGGTCGTGAGAGTCGTGGCACGCGACGTACGCGCCGAAGGCGGACGTCAGCGACAGAGAATGTCGGCCACGCAGAGCGGAGTCACGCCGATCAGCGCCAGCTCGATGGCGGCGCGCACGGAGGCGTGAGGGGACGACATGAACAGACATAGGAACGAATGGGCGAGCGATGTCAAAGGCGGCGTGGGCGAGGGCCCGGTCGCCGTCGGTCCGAGGCCACGAACGGCACCTCAGTGCTCCTCGCCCGCTGTTGCGTGGTTTCCACGCGCGGGGCGTGTTCCGTCCGTACGATGGCGGCATGATCCGCAGCCGACGCCGCTTCACCGCCCCGCGGTCCCGCGTCCTCGTGCCGTACGGCTGTTGTTGATCCCCACCACGTAGTTCCCCGGAGCAGGCCCGCTTCGCCGTCGCGCCCCCGCGACGGGGACGCCTCCCCGCCTCGGGACGGCACCGCCCCTCCATCCCGCGCGGGACCGTCCGCGCCCTCCTGCGAAAGGCAGGCCGTCATGCGTACCCCCGAATCCGCCTACGACCGCCGCAGACTGCGCCAGTGGCTGGCCGGCGAGGCCCGTGCCGACGGTGTCTCCCGGCGGGACATGCTCCGGCTCCTCGCCGCGGCCGGACTCGCCGGTGCCGCTCCCGTGGCTCTGAGCGCACCGGCCGCCGCGTCCACCGCGGACGGCATCGTCAAGTCCCTGCCCGCGGACCTGTTCACCGTCCGCGGTACGAACGCCGAGACCCGTTTCGCCTCTCTGGCGGGAACCGGCTACCACACGCCCAACGACCGGTTCTTCGTCCGCAACCACACCGCGACCCCCGTCCTGTCCGCGGCCGACTGGACCCTCACCGTCTGGGGCGACGGCCTCACCCGTGACCGGCCCGTCGAGTTCTCACTGGCCGACCTGAAGAAGCTTCCGGCCGTCTCCCGCAGCGCGTTCCTGGAGTGCGCCGGCAACGGCCGCGCCTTCTTCACCCGCCAGCAGGGCCAGTCCGTCAGCGGCACCGCCTGGACCCTCGGGGCGATCGGCGCGGCCCGCTGGCGCGGCGTCCGCCTGGCCGACGTCCTGAAGCGCGCGGGCCTCGGCCGCCGGGCCGTTGACGTCCTGCCCCGCGGGCTCGACGCCGACTACGTCACCGCGGACGGCACCGTCCTCGGGCGGGTCCGTCGTCCGCTGCCGCTGTCCAAGGCGCTCGACGACGTCCTGCTCGCCTACGAGATGAACGGCGAGCCGCTGCCGTACGACCACGGACACCCCGTGCGCGTCCTCGTCCCCTCCTGGATCGGTATCGCCTCCATCAAGTGGGTCGGTGACATCCAGGTGTCCGCCCGGCCGTTGTACTCGCCCTGGAACACCGACTTCTACCGCCTGTTCGGCGACGCCCACCCGGACGGCGGGAGCGCGCCGCTGACCCGGCAGACGATCAAGAGCGCCTGGGAGCTGGACGAGCAGGCCGCCCTGGCAGCGGGCGTCACCCACCACCTCACCGGCCGCTCCTGGTCGGGCGGCGGCGGTGTCGTACGCGTCGATGTCAGCACCGACGGAGGCACCACCTGGAATGCCGCCCGACTGCGCGACGCGCCCCGGCGCGACGGCTGGGTCCGCTGGTCCACCCACTGGCGGCCAAAGGCGCCCGGACCGCACACGCTGCTGGCCAGGGCGACGGACAGCACGGGCCGGACCCAGCCGGACGCGACCGTCCACAACACGCAGGGCTACCTGTTCGACGCGGTCGTGCACCACGCGGTGAACGCGGTGTGACCCTCCCGCAGGGCGGCCGGCCGCGGTGTGGTGGCCGTTTCCCGAGTGTCCCACCGCACGGCAGGGAAGGGCTTCCGGAAGGCGCGCGGCGGGGCGGTCACGCGGGAGGAGGCGGCGAGGCCGGTCCGCAGGCGGCCGGCCCTGCCGCTGTCGGCGCCGCGGGCCGCGGCCAGCCCGTCCGCGAGGCCGGCGAGGGCCTGCCGGGCGGCGGGGAGGGGTCCCCGGCCGGTTGAACAGCGCGTGGCCGACCGTGCTCCCCAGGCGCCGGATCCGCCGACTCGGTGGCGGGCCGGGCGACGGCCAGGTGGGTGGCGGCACGGCCGAAGCGGAGTTCCTCGGGGAGCACGACGAACACGTGCAGCCGTGCGAGGCGAGGGTGCCCCGTACGCCCGGCGATATCTCTCCATGGCCAAAGCCGTGGACGTACCGCTGCTGATCACTTAGCGTGCCGCGCATGACGGAGCGACGTTCCATTCTCAGCGGCTCGACGTTCGAGGAGCAGATCGGCTACGCACGCGCAGTGGTCGACGGAGACCGGGTCCACGTGTCCGGGACGACCGGATTCGACTACGCCACGATGACGATCTCCGACGACGTGGTGGAGCAGGCCGAGCAGTGTCTGCGGAACGTGGAGGCGGCACTGGCCGAGGCGAAGTGCACGTTCGCGGACGTGGTCCGGGTGCGTTACATGCTCCCCGACCGGGCCGAGTTCGAGCCCTGCTGGCCGGTACTGCGCCGTGCCTTCAGCGAGGTCCGTCCGGCCGCCACGATGCTCGTGTGCGGTCTCGCCGACCCCCGGATGAAGATCGAGATCGAGGTGGAGGCACGGCGGACCACCGCGTAGGCCCATGACGGCGTCGTCGCGGATTCCGGACGCGCCGCGGGCGGTGCAGCGGTCACCCGAGGCCTCAACGACACGATGTCCGAGACGGGGAAGGAAAGGAGTGGCGGGACGCCCCGGCCGGCCGCCGCTACGACTACGCCGAGCCGGCGTTCCCGCACGAACAGGTACGACCCCGAGCCGGTCTGCGAGCGGACGGTCCAGGTCCTGCTCGGCGAGACTCACCGCTACCGGAACCCACCGCCCGCCGAGATGGAGCCACAGGTCCGCGAACAGGCCGACGCCCAGTGGAGCCGCCGACTGAACGACGGCAGCCGCCCCTCCCTCGTCCAGAAGGCACACACCATCAGCCCCGGCACACCTGTCCAGCCCTGAACGGGTTGCGGGTGCGGGGCATCGCGGCCTCCGACGGTGCGCTGCCTTCCCCATGGCGAAGCAGAGGCGCATCCGTCCGACGTGGAGGTCGCCGAGACCGAAATGTTTCTCCGGGTCGCTGACGCGGGGATACAGTCCGGCCAGGGCCGGATCGGGGACCAGGAGGGGGCCGACGTGCTGGAGGTCGTGGCGCTCAGCGCGCTCACCGCGTTTCTCATGTCAGTGGGCAACGGCGCCGCGGGGGAGATGGGCAAGCAACTCCTTCTGTCGACAGGCGCCCTGGTGCGAAGGACGACGGGAAGGCGGACTCCGCTGCCGGCCGGCCCGCAGGAGCAGGCAGACCTCGCCGGCCTGGTGCATGCGCGCCTGGGGCAGGACCCCCGGCTGGCCGGCGAGTGGGCACTGCTTCTGCGTACCCACTCGCAGCAGGGGGTGACGCTCACACAGGGGAGCGGACTGCCGCCCGCTCCCCGCCACTTCACCAACCGTCAGAAAGTGCTGAGGCAGTTGGCGAGGGAAGCGACGCGTCCCGCCGCCGGCCGTCCGCGGGTCGCGCTGCTGTACGGACCGCCCGGTGTCGGCACGACCGCGGTCGCCCTGCACCTGGGCGCCCTGCACCATGCCCGGTTCCCGGACGGACAGTTCTACGTCGACCTGCGTGACACGGCCACGGAGAGCGGACCGGCACCGGCCGCGGTCCTGTCACTCCTCCTGCGGCACATGGGAGTCGAGCCTGAGCGGATCCCGCCCACGGGTACCGGCCGGGAACTCCTCTACCGCCGGCTCACCGCCGGCCGCCAGGCCCTGGTGGTGGTCGACCACGCGACATCGCTGGCCCAGGTCCGCGGCCTCACCCCCTCCACACCCGGTGTCTTCCTGCTCGTGGTCGTCTCCGGACAGCCCTTCGCCCTGGAGGCCGAACGCGTCGAAGTCCAGCCGCTGAGCAACCGCTACGCGGTGCGGATGATCCGGGACCTGGCAGGCCGGGAGAACCTCACCCGGGCCAAGGCCAGGATGCCGCACCTTCTCGACCAGTGCGCCGGCAACGCGTTCGCCCTGAGGGCCGCGGCGGCGCGGTTGCAGGCCGAAGAGCCCGCCGATCCGCCGCCGGCGACGGGGGCCGGTGAGCGTCATCCGGTACGCGAGGCGGTCCAGCACGCAAGCAGCCGCCTGCGGCCACCGACCGCGCGTCTGTGCCGACTTGCGGCACTGGGAGCGTGGCCCGGTCTGGACGCCTATCTGGCCGCGGCCCTCGCGGACGTCCCGCCCGAGGACGCCGCCCGGATGCTCACCGAGGCGGCCGACGCCCAGCTGCTGGAGGCCACGGCGGACGAACGGTACCGGTACCGGCCCGAGGTGCGCCGGTACCTCGCCGACGCGGCGGCTCCGGAACACGGCATCGCCGAATGCTCGGCCGCCGTCCGTCGCGGCCTGGACGCCGTACTGACCCGCGCCCTGCATGCCGCGCACGCCGCCCTGCCGGAGAGCTGGCGCACCGAACCGGCTCCCCGGCACGGGACCCCGTGCCGGGACGAGACGGAAGGGCTGACAGTCCTCGCCGCCGAAGCGGGAAACGTGGTCCGGGCGGTGTCACTGGCCGAGGAGTACCAGCACGTCACCACGGCTCTCCGGCTGGCCCGCGCACTGTGGCCGCTGCAACTGAAGGCAGGGTACTGGGACGAAGTGCTGCCTGCCTTGCGCGTCGCCGCCCGCTGCGTCGACGCGCACCAGCCCCGCACCCGCATGGCCGGGGCCCTGCACTTCCAGCTCGCGCACTGCCTGGACCAGCTGGGACACGCGGAGGAAGCGGACCGGGAGGCGCTCGCCGCGGTCGACTGCGAGAAGGCGGCGGGACACCTGCGGGGGGAGGCGTCGGCTGTCGAGCTGCTGGGCCTGTTCAACCTGTACCGGTGGCAGTACGAGGCCGCGTACGAGCACTTCACCGAGGCACAGCGGGTCTACCGGCAGATCACTTCCGGCCAAGAAGGTGCCGCGGACCTGCCCCGTGCCCTCGCGCTGACCGAGCGCCACCGGGGTCGGGCTCTGCGTGGCATGGGCCGACTGGAAGAGTCACAGAGGCTTCTCGAGACCGCCGTCGACTTCTTCCGGCAACAGGGGGAGGCCTACAACACGGCGCGGGTGCTCACGGACCTCGCCGAGACCCTCCACGAGGCCGGCCGGAACACCGAGGCGCTGACCAGGATCACGGAGGCCGGACACCTGCTCACCCCGGCGGCGGCAGCGCATGTGCAGTACCTCTCCGGTCTACGGGTGCGCTGTGAGGCCGCCGGCTGACGGGTCCTGCGGCACGACGGGTTCCACGCACACCGGGTGCACATGGCCGGCGGCATGCACGCGCAGTGTGAAGGGCTCTTGCGGCACACGGCCACCCGCCGACAGCCACGCGTACAGCGACGAGGCGTACGCCGCCGGATCGACGTCCGCGCCCGTGCCTGCGGACAGCCGGAGCACGCCGCCCTCACGGGTCCGCACCGTGCAGGTGTCCGGGCCGACGACGAACACCGCCATGGCGCATTGCGGGTACCGGCGCAGGACCTCCGCCGTCCAGCCCCGCCAGCCACCCAGGCGGGGGTCGTCCGGCTGTCCGTCGCGCACGATCACGTCGGCCACCTCCAGGGCGCCGGGGTCCCGGGTGTCCTCGTGCACGGCGACATGCGTGTCGCCGCCCGCGCCGTAGGGCTGCTCCGTGGACCGCTCGATCATCACGTCCGCCCCGTCGACCCGGGTCCGGACACGCAGCATGACGGTTCGGCGCGGGGGGTCGTACGCGGGCAGGGGCAGCGGCTCCAGCAGGGCGGGGGCCGACGGCTCGGGCAGGTTCATCAGGCTGTAGAAGTGCCGCCGCAGCAGCGTCGCCGAAGCCCCCGGAACCGATGTGACACCTTCCGCCGCGGCGGCCCGGGGGTGCTCCCGGGCCAGCAGTCGCTCCACCTGGTCACGCAAGGGGCCGTGCGGGTCGAGCCGGGGTGCCTGCCGGACGAAGGACGCGAGCGGTGCCTCCGGATCCAGCTTGTCGCGCCCGTCCGCCGCGATCAGCACCGGCACCCCCAGCGCCGCGGCGTAGTAGGAGACCGCACCGAAATCTCCCACCACCGCATCCGCGGCCAGGATCGCCTGTCGCCAGCCGCGGACGGGATCGATCAGCGCGAGTCCGCCGCGGCATGCCTCGTCCAGCCACGCACGGATCTGGCCGGGCCCGTGCCCGTACCAGATGTTCGGGTGCAACACCGCGGCGGTCCGATAGCCGTCGGCGGGCAACTCGGCCGCCAGCCGCGGAAGCAGTCCAGGCAGGATGTCCCGGTCACCGCTGCCGAAGAACCCCTCCGGGTTCCAGGTGGAACTCAGCACCACGAGCCGCTGGCCGTGGCGCACGCCCAACGCCCGCCTGAAGCGGTCGCGGTGGGGGAGTGCGGCGAGCATCCGGTCGAAGCAGGGGTCCCCGGCCACGACGGAAGCGCCCACGGCTTCGGGGCAGGCACGGCGCAACCGTGCCAGCTGCTCCGGGTGGGACAGGACGAGACCGTCGACGAACGGTTCGCCATCCGCCAGAAGCCATTCCGGCGACAAGCCGAAGGTCGGCTCCCGGCTCCCGGCTCCCGGCTCCCGGCTCCCGGCTCCCGGCTCCCGGCTCCCGGCTCCCGGCTCCCGGCTCCCGGCTCCCGGCTCCCGGCTCCCGGCTCCCGGCTCCCGGCTCCCGGCTCCCGGCTCCCGGCTCCCGGCTCCCGGCTCCCGGCTCCCGGCTCCCGGCTCCCGGCT
>NZ_JAGMUE010001155.1:0-688 GCF_019049165.1 Streptomyces sp. AC627_RSS907 | reverse complement strand
AGATTCCGTGGCGGCGCTTCCTGGACGAGGTGGCCGAGGCCGGGTACGCGTGGATCGAGCTGGGCCCGTACGGCTACCTGCCCACCGACCCGGCGCGGTTGACCGACGAGACCGCCCGGCGCGGCCTCACCGTCTCCGCCGGCACCGTCTTCACCGCCTTGCATCGCGGCCCGGCCGTCTGGGACGCCACCTGGCGGCACGTCGCCCAGGTGGCCGAGCTGACCCGCGCGATGGGCGCCCGCCACCTGGTCGTGATCCCGGCGTTCTGGCGCGACGACAAGACCGCCGAACTCATCGAGAGCCCCGAGCTGACCCCGGCCCAGTGGCGCGACCTGACCACCGGCATGGAGCGCCTGGCCCACCAGGTGCGGGAGACGTACGGCCTGGAGATCGTCGTCCACCCGCACGCCGACACGCACATCGACGGCGAGGCCAACGTGGCCCGTTTCCTCGACGCCACCGACCCCGACCTGGTCCGCCTGTGCCTGGACACCGGGCACTACGCCTACTGCGGTGGCGACAGCGTGAAGCTGATCGAGACGTACGGCGATCGCATCGGCTACCTGCATCTCAAGCAAGTCGACCCGGCGATCCTGGCGACCGTGGTCGAACAGGGGGTGCCGTTCGGGCCCGCCGTCCAGCGCGGGGTGATGTGCGAGCCGCCCGCCGGGGTACCCGCCCTGGAGCC
>NZ_JAGMUE010001154.1:0-711 GCF_019049165.1 Streptomyces sp. AC627_RSS907 | reverse complement strand
GGCATTCTCCACCCCTGGCGGAGCATATTTCTTCAACTCCCACACCCATGCACCGCAGTGTTCCGGAGCGCGCATCAACCAGGCCATAAATCCTCCTTACGGAAACAACTTGCTGTTGGGCGGCACGGTGACGTACCCATCCTGGAAGCGTAGATGGAATACGATATCCGACCTCTTGGAGAAGTGCGCGATATCTGCCATATGCTCCGCCGTGAACGCAGCACGCCCCGAATGCACATCTAGAATGGCAATCTTGTGCGGCAGTTCTCCACCCAACTGAGACCGGGCGATTTTTTTCGCGGCACTGCGAATGCCGTCCACGCTCTGCACGCCCTTGAGTTGATAGCCGTAATCGATCGAGCCATCAGCCGTGCGGGCGTACACGTCCAAATCCAATTTATCGCCCGGCAATTTATTCTCGAAACCCAACCGCTCAACCCTCACCCCGTTGCGCTCAAGGTCAACGGCGTGATGGAGAGCCATATGCACGGCCTCTTGCTCTTGCTTGTTCTTTATATCAAAAAGCACCTGCTTGAAGCCCTCAACCTCGGCGAAGCGGCCCGAGCTAACGATCTCCGCGATGCTAGCCCCGTAATCCGACTTGCGCAGTTGGGTGAGAATGCGCTGTTGATCTTGCAGGGGTACCTTCGCGCGATTGAGCTGATCCATCACGCCCGCCTCAGCCTCCGGCCTCATCGGACCGCTCTGATG
>NZ_JAGMUE010001153.1:0-612 GCF_019049165.1 Streptomyces sp. AC627_RSS907 | reverse complement strand
GCCCATGTAGGACCAGGCGTCGTGCGGCAGGCGTACGCCCTTGGGGCGCCCGGTGGTACCGGAGGTGTAGATGAGCGTGGCGAGCTGGTCGGACCGCAGGTCCCGGACCCGGTCCCGCACGCTGTCCGGGTGCTTCGCCAGGTACTTCGCGCCCCGCCGCTCCAACTCGGCGAGTGAGAGCACCCAGCCCTCCGGGTCGCCGTCGGCCGGCACCGCGTCAGCCTCCTCGATCACCACCACGTGCTCCAGCGCGGGCAGGTCGGCGCGGCTCGCGCGGGCCTTGCGGAGCTGTTCGGCGTCCTCGGCGATGAGCACCCGGCTGCCCGAGTCGGAGAGGATGAACGCCGTCTCCTCGTCGTTGGTGGACGGGTAGATCGTGGTGGTCGCGGCGCCGGCGCAGAGGACGGCCAGGTCCGCGAAGATCCACTCGACCCGGGTGCTGCTCGCCAGGGCGACCCGCTCCTCCGAACCCAGCCCCAGGTCGATGAGGCCGGCCGCGATGGCGTACACGCGGTCGGCCGTCTCGGCCCAGCTCATCGACCCCCAGTCCGATGGCCCCTCGCCCGACGCGGGCGGGATCGGATAGCGGTACGCCTCCCTCTCGGGTGTGGC
>NZ_JAGMUE010001152.1:0-545 GCF_019049165.1 Streptomyces sp. AC627_RSS907 | reverse complement strand
GGCTACGCGGTCACGGCGGGCGTCAAGCGCTCGGAGATCACCGTGCTGCCCGACCAGCTCGCGGGGCTGCTCGCGGTGGAACAGGGCCGCGTGGACGTGTTCGCCGGGACCACCGTGACCGTGCACAACGTGGTCAAGCAGCGCGGTAGCCGCAAGGCCGAGGCGACCGAGCCGTTCCAGGCGCTGGACGCCGACGGCAAGCCGGCGATCGGCGCGGGCGGGTTCGCCTTCCGCCCGGAGGAGACCAGGCTCCGGGACGCCTTCAACGTGGAGCTGCACAAGATGAAGAAGAGCGGCGAACTCCTGCGCGTCATGCGGCCGTTCGGCTTCACCGAGACGGAGATGACCGATCTCACGGCCAAGGAGTTGTGTTCATGACCGCGGGACTGTGGGAGCACTGGCTCCTGCCCGGCATCTGGATCACCATCCAGCTCACGCTCTACAGCGCGGTCTTCGCCACCCTGGTGGCCTTCGGCGTCGGCATCGCGCGCACCTCGCGGCTGTGGATCGTCCGCTTCCTGACCGGCTTCTACGTGGAGGTCTTC
>NZ_JAGMUE010001151.1:0-620 GCF_019049165.1 Streptomyces sp. AC627_RSS907 | reverse complement strand
CATATAGTCCGGTCGCACCCGAGTGGGCCGACCGGGTCACGGCCCAGACGGCCCAAGGCGAAACGCGTCATCCGCTCACGTGCCCCCCGAACGCGTGTTGGTGAGATCACCCCTCCGTTTCAGCGAGCTACAAGGTTGCCCTAAGCCCACTGCTGAACGGTGGGTAGAGCCAGTGCATTGTTAAACCAACCGGCTCGCCGCTGGGGGAGAATATGACCACCGCACCACACACGGACGCCGCCATGGGCGTGGCTCTGGAACTCGACGTGCTGAACGCTCCTGACGAGGATCTCGTCGCACTCAAGGAAAAGGTCTACCGGCACAAGATCGTGGTCCTGAAGGAGCAGAACCTCTCGCCCGCCGAATTCGTCACCTTCGGGCGCCGACTGGGCGAAGTCGAAACCTACTACCAGCCCATGTACCACCACCCGGAGCACAAGGAAATCTTCGTTTCCTCGAATGTGCGGGAATCGGGCCAGCAAATCGGCGTGCCGCAGACGGGCAAGTTCTGGCACCACGACTACTCGTTCATGGCCCGGCCGTTCGGGCTGACGCTCATCTACCCCCAGGTGGTGCCCCGGGAGAACCGCGGCACCTACTTCATCGACATGGGCAAGGCG
>NZ_JAGMUE010001150.1:0-616 GCF_019049165.1 Streptomyces sp. AC627_RSS907 | reverse complement strand
GCCCCAGGTCAGCCCGGCCACGGGCGCGGTCCAGCACGCCGGCCAGCCACGCGTCGGCCCGATCCAGCAACGCCGCGTCGCTCACGTCGGGCCACGGCTCGCCCAGCACCCGGTGCGCGAAGGCCATCCGCTGCCGGAGCGAGCGGGCGTCGGCCGACCAGCGCAACAGCCCGAGCCCTTCGCCGCGCAGCCCGTCGAGCAGACCCTCCCGCACCCGCTCCGGATCGGGTCGCGCGAGCGGCTTGGCGCGCACCTCGATACGTCCCAGCCGCTCGACCCGGCGGGCCACCAGGTCGCCGCGGTCGACGGACCAGCCGACCTCGTCGGCGGTGGTGTGGAGCGTGGCCGCCGCCGTCCGCGCCGTCTCCTCGTCGATCACCGCGGCGAGCCGCACCCGCGCGGACGCGGCGGCGACCGGCCGGTCGGCCACCGCGATGGCCAGCCACTCCGCCTCCCGCAACCCGGACCCGGCCGCCAACTCCGCGCCCGTGCCCGACGCCATCAGCAGCGCGCCGCCCCCGCGCGCCCGTGCCACCCGCTCGGGGAAGGCCAACGCGGCCACCAGCCCGGCGACCGCGTCGTCGAACCCCGCCCCCT
Source organism: Streptomyces sp. AC627_RSS907 (assembly GCF_019049165.1). Taxonomy (NCBI): domain Bacteria; kingdom Bacillati; phylum Actinomycetota; class Actinomycetes; order Kitasatosporales; family Streptomycetaceae; genus Streptomyces; species Streptomyces sp. AC627_RSS907. Next base: position 19 of record NZ_JAGMUE010001150.1, on the reverse strand, counting down.
GCCCGCCGCCATCCCGCTA
>NZ_JAGMUE010001149.1:0-614 GCF_019049165.1 Streptomyces sp. AC627_RSS907 | reverse complement strand
GACATGGACGGGACGCTCGTCAATTCCGACGCCGTCGTGGAGCGCTGTTGGCGGCGCTGGGCCGCGGAGCACGGCCTCGACGGCGACAGCGTGATCAAGGTCGTACACGGGCGGCAGGGCCAGGCCACCATGGCCGTGCTCCTCCCCGACCGCCCGCACGAGGAGAACCTCGCCGACAACGCCCGCATGCTCGCCTGGGAGACCTCCGACGTGGACGGCGTGGTGCCGATCGCGGGCGCGCCCGCGTTCCTCGCCTCCCTGGCGCGGCTGCCGCACGCCCTGGTCACCTCGGCCGACCGCGGCCTGTCCCAGGCCCGGATGGAGGCCGCCGCGCTGCCGATGCCGCGCGTGCGGGTCACCGCCGAGTCCGTGAGCGCCAGCAAGCCCGACCCGGAGGGGTTCCTCAAGGGCGCTGCGGAGCTGGGGTTCGCGCCCGCCGACTGCGTCGCCTTCGAGGACTCCGAGGTGGGCATCGCCGCGGCCCGCGCGGCGGGCATGCGCGTGGTCGGCGTCGGTCCCCGCGCGGCGGCCCACGCGCCCACGGCCCACGTGCGCGACCTGACGCAGGTCCGCGTCGAGGCGCTGCCGGACGGCGGCCTCACCCTGCACATCGC
>NZ_JAGMUE010001148.1:0-730 GCF_019049165.1 Streptomyces sp. AC627_RSS907 | reverse complement strand
CGGCTCAGGCGTCGAGTACCTGCCCGTCGCGGCGGACCACCGGCGGTTCGACGGACCAGGGGAAGTTGATCCACTGGTCGGTGCGCTTCCACACGTACTCGCACTTCACCAGCGACTGCGTCTTCTCGTAGATCACCGCGCTGCGCACCTCGGCGACGGTGCCGACGCAGAAGTCGTGCACCAGCTTGAGCGTCTTGCCGGTGTCGGCGACGTCGTCGGCGATGAGCACCTTCTTGTCGGAGAAGTCGATGGCGTTGGGCACCGGCGCGAGCATGACCGGCATCTCCAGCGTGGTGCCGATGCCGGTGTAGAACTCCACGTTCACCAGGTGGATGTTCTTGCAGTCCAACGCGTACGCGAGGCCACCGGCGACGAACACGCCGCCGCGCGCGATGGAGAGCACTATGTCCGGCTCGTACCCGTCGTCCGCGATCGTCTGCGCCAACTCCCGGATCGCCCGACCGAACACGTCGTACGTCAGGTTCTCCCGCACCGCACTCATCTCACTTGCCCCGCTGTCTCTCGTGACTCCCTGGCCGCGCGACCGCCCCGCCCCGAGTCCCGGGACCGCGCCGCCGCACCACCGGACCGCTCAGACCGTGGTCCGGTGGAAGTTCATGAAGGAGCGCGACGGGGTGGGCCCGCGCTGCCCCTGGTAACGCGACCCGTACCGCTCGGAACCGTACGGGTGCTCGGCCGGCGAGGTCAGCCGGAACATGCACAACTGGCC
>NZ_JAGMUE010001147.1:0-649 GCF_019049165.1 Streptomyces sp. AC627_RSS907 | reverse complement strand
GTGCGGGCCATCGGCGCCGAGGACGTGCCCACGCTGTGGGCTGGCGCGCAGTTCTACGCCCCCGCCTTCGGCGACGACGGCGCCGAGGGGCTACGGGAGTGGGTGACCGCGCTGCTGGCCGAGCACGGCCCCGTCCCGCTGGTACGGGCCGAGGCCCTGCCGCCCGACACCCGGTGCGCCGCACTCGGCCTGGTCGGCTCGGGCACGGCGCTGGCCGAACTGCCGCCCGTCGGGGACGAGTTCACCACGGCGCTCAGCGGGATCGAACGGCGGCTCGGCCAGCGGGTCGAGGCCGTGTTCCCGCTCGCCGCCGCCGCCCTGAACGCCCTGACGCCGCTGGTGGCGGCCTGCCTGCGCGGGCTGCCGCTGATCGACAGCGACGGCATGGGGCGGGTCTTTCCGCTGGTGCAGTACACCTCGCTGCATCTGGCCGGCCTGCCGGTCGGCCCGGTGTGCGCGGCGGGGCCGGCCGGCGAGAGCCTGACCGTGGAGGCGGCGTCCGCCGACCGGGTGGAGACGATGCTGCGGGCCCAGGTGCACCTGATGGGCGGTTGGGCGGCCACCGCCAGCTACCCGTGCGCCGCCGCCGAGCTGCGCCGCGCGGGCCTGCACGGCACGGTCTCCCGGCTGCTGGCCGCGGGCCGTGTCC
>NZ_JAGMUE010001146.1:0-592 GCF_019049165.1 Streptomyces sp. AC627_RSS907 | reverse complement strand
CCTGCACGGCACGCTGGCCGAGGATGCGCAGCACGTCGTGCGGGTTGGTGGCACCCAGCGTCAGCGCCTGGCCCACCTCCACGTGGTCGCCCTCGCCGACCAGGAGTCGGGCTCGCTTCGAGACGCCGTACGACGTCTCGTCGGAGCCGTCGTCCGGGGTGACGACGAGCTTCTTGGTCTTCTCGGTCTCCTCGATGCGCACCCGACCGGCCGCCTCCGAGATGGGGGCGACACCCTTGGGCGTACGGGCCTCGAAGAGCTCGACGACACGCGGCAGACCCTGGGTGATGTCGTCACCGGCCACACCACCGGTGTGGAAGGTACGCATCGTGAGCTGGGTGCCGGGCTCACCGATGGACTGGGCCGCGATGATGCCGACGGCCTCGCCGATGTCCACCAGCTTGCCGGTGGCCAGCGAGCGGCCGTAGCAGAAGGCGCAGGTGCCGACGGCGGACTCGCAGGTGAGGACCGAGCGGGTCTTGACCGTGGTCACACCGTGCTTGACGAGCTGGTCGATGAGGACATCGCCCAGGTCGACGTTGGCCGGCGCGATGACCTTGCCGTCCACCACGACGTCCTCGGCGAGCATCCG
>NZ_JAGMUE010000117.1:26905-36827 GCF_019049165.1 Streptomyces sp. AC627_RSS907 | reverse complement strand
CGGGGGTCCCCCCGCTGGAGCGGAGCCGGGAGTGGGGGAGGGAAGGGATGGCGGGGGCGGGGGCGGGGAAAGCAAGGCCTCACCCGCGTCCCATGCCGCACACGACAACGCGCCGGCACCGCGCGCCAGCCCGGCCAACGCCTCCAGATCGCACCCGTCGGCCACCTGCGCGGCCATCGCCGCGACGGCCTCCACCGCCTGCGAGCCCCGCTCGGCGACCGGCACCAGCCCCAGGTGCCGCGACGGCGTCTCGACCTGGGCGGCCCGCCGCAAGGCACCGAGCACCGGCACCCCGGCGGAGTCCAGCGCCTCCCGCAGCAGCGCCTCGTGCCGGTCCGACCCGACCTTGTTCAGGATCACGCCCCCGACCCGCACCTCCGGATCCCAGGACGCGAACCCGTGCACCAGCGCCGCCACCGACCGCGACTGCGACGACGCGTCCACGACCAGCACCACCGGCGCCCGCAGCAGCTTGGCGACCTGCGCGGTGGACGCGAGTTCGCCCTCGCCCGCCGCCCCGTCGTACAGCCCCATCACCCCCTCGACGACGGCGATGTCGCACCCGCGCGCCCCGTGCAGGAACAGCGGCCCGACCAGCTCGGGCCCGCACAGGTACGCGTCGAGGTTGCGCCCCGTCCGCCCGGTGGCGAGCGCGTGGTACCCGGGGTCGATGTAGTCGGGCCCGACCTTGTGCGGGGACACGGCGAGCCCGCGCCCGGCGAACGCGGCCATCAGCCCGGTGGCGACGGTGGTCTTGCCGCTGCCGGACGAGGGCGCGGCGATCACCAGCCGGGGCACGGACGTCACCACTCGATGCCCCTCTGCCCCTTCTGCCCCGCGTCCATCGGGTGCTTCACCTTGGACATGTCGGTGACGAGGTCGGCGAAGTCCACCAGCTTCTCCGGCGCGTTCCGCCCGGTGATCACGACGTGCTGGGTCCCCGGCCGTTCCCGCAGCACGGACACCACCTCGTCGGTGTCGACCCACCCCCAGTGCATCGGATAGGCGAACTCGTCCAGCACGTACAGCTTGTACGTCTCGGCGGCCAGGTCCCGCTTGACCTGCTCCCAGCCCTCCCGGGCCTTCTCCTCGTTGTCCATCTGCGCGTCCCGCTGGACCCAGGACCAGCCCTCGCCCATCTTGTGCCAGTCGACGGTCCCGCCCTCACCGCTGGCGCCCAGCACCCGCAGCGCGTTCTCCTCGCCGACCTTCCACTTCGCCGACTTGACGAACTGGAACACCCCGATCGGCCACCCCTGGTTCCAGGCGCGCAGCGCCAGCCCGAAGGCGGCGGTCGACTTGCCCTTGCCGATACCGGTGTGCACGACCACCAGCGGACGGTTACGGCGCTGACGGGTCGTCAGTCCGTCGTCCGGTACGACACTCGGCTGCCCCTGCGGCATTACGCGGCCCTCCTGCTTCCCTGTACGTCCTTCACCAGGCCGGCGATCGAGTCCGCCCGCAACTCGTCCAGCGTCACCGCCGTACCGCCCAGCTCGTCCGCGAGCCGACCGGCGAGCCCGAGGCGCACCGGCCCCGACTCGCTGTCCACGACCACGGAGGCGGTGCCCTCGGCCGCGAACAGCCGCGCGGCACGCCCCGCGAGCGCGACGGGCTCCGGGCCACCGGTGGCCCTCCCGTCCGTCACCACGACCACCAGCGGCCGGCGCGCCGGGTCCCGCAGCCGCTCCACCCGCAGCACCTCGTGCGCCTTGAGCAGCCCGGCCGCCAGCGGCGTGCGGCCACCGATCGGCAGCGTCTCCAGCCGAGCGGCCGCCGCGTCCACCGACGACGTCGGCGGCAGCGCCACCTCGGCCGCCGACCCCCGGAAGGTCACCAGCCCCACCTTGTCCCGCCGCTGGTAGGCGTCCAGCAGCAGCGACAGCACGGCACCCTTGACGGCACTCATCCGCTGCCGCGCCGCCATCGACCCGGAGGCGTCCACGACGAACAGCACGAGGTTGCCCTCACGCCCCTCCCTCGTCGCCTGCCGCAGGTCGTCCCGGCGCACCACCAGCCCGGGCCCGCTGCGCCCCCGCGCCCGCTGGTGCGGCGCGGCGGCCTGCACGGTCGCCGCGAGGTGCAGCTTGGTCAGCGCCCCCCGGGGCCGGCGGGCCCCGGTGGTCCGCCCGTGCTCGGTCCGGGCCCGGGAGCGCCGCCCGGCGGCGCCGTCGCCCAGCCCGGGCACGCTCAGCACCTTCGTGCGGAACGGCTCGGCGGCACGCACGGGGGACTGCTCGCCGGCGCCGCCGGACGGCTGCGGCTCCCCGCCCTCCCCGGCCTCGGGCCGCGCGGCGGTGTCACCGTCCCCCTGGGGCGCGTCGTCGGGCTCCGGCTGTCCACCGGGACCCCCGCCGGGACCCGGGTCCGGATCGTCGTCGCCGTCGCCCGCGTCCTGCCCGCCGAACTCCTCCAGCGTCTCGTCGAGCTTGTCCTCGTCCAGTCCCGGCGTGTCGAAGGGATTGCGCCGCCGCCGGTGGGGGAGGGCCAGCAGCGCGGCCTGCCGTACGTCCTCCGCCAGCACGTCGGTCCGCCCGGCCCACGCCGCCAGCGCGGTCGCCGTGCGCGCCATCACGATGTCGGCGCGCATGCCGTCCACCTCGAAGGCGGCACAGGTCGCCGCGATCTGCCTGAGCGCCCCGTCGCCGAGCCGCACCGACGGCAGCAGCTCCCGAGCCGCCGCGATCCGCGCCCGTACGGCGGCCTCCTCGTCGGTCCAGCGCGCCGCGAAACCGGCCGGGTCGTCGTCGTAGGCGAGCCGGCGCCGGACCACCTCGACTCGCTGGCCCGGTTCCCGCGAGGCGGATACCTCCACAGTGAGCCCGAAACGATCCAAGAGTTGGGGACGCAATTCGCCTTCTTCGGGATTCATGGTCCCGACGAGCAGGAAACGGGCCGCGTGACGCACGGAGACACCCTCGCGTTCGACGTACGAGGCGCCCATTGCGGCAGCGTCCAGCAAGAGGTCGACCAAGTGGTCATGCAGCAAGTTGACTTCGTCGACGTAGAGGATCCCGCGATGTGCCTGTGCCAGCAGGCCCGGCTCAAACGCCTTCACGCCTTCGGAAAGTGCTCGCTCGATGTCGAGCGCTCCCACCAGCCGGTCCTCGGAGGCCCCGACGGGCAGCTCGACCATCCGCGCCGGGCGCGACGCGAACGCCCCCGGCTCGTGCGGGCCGTCCGGGCAGCCCGGGTCGGGGGAGTCGGGGTCACAGGAGAAACGGCACCCCGAGACGACGTCCACCGTCGGCATCAGCGCCGACAGCGCACGCACGGCCGTGGACTTCGCGGTGCCCTTCTCGCCGCGGACCAGCACACCGCCGACGGCCGGGCTCACCGCATTCAGAAGCAGGGCCAGGCGGAGATCTTCCTGTCCGACCAGGGCGGTGAAGGGATAGGGCGTGCTCACGCGGTGATCACTCCTTCGAAGGAATCGCTCCAAGACCACTCGCGGCGAAGCCGCAGAGCCGTCATGGTCGAAGTCGGCTTCCCGCCGACGCGGGGATGGTCCTGCCGTGTCACCAGCGGTAGGCGGCGTGCTGGTGTGCTCCCCGCCCTCGCGGGGATTTCCCGGGAGATCACGCGTCTCCCTCCAGATCGCCCTCAAGCTCGAGGTAGGTCGCCCGGAGCCGGTCCAGGGTTTCCTGGTCCGGCTCCGCCCACAGCCCGCGGTCCGCCGCCTCCAGCAGCCTTTCCGTGATGCCCCGCAGCGCCCAGGGGTTGGACTGCCGCATGAAGGCCCGGTTCTCCGGGTCGAACACGTACTCCGCCGACAACTTCTCGTACATCCAGTCGTCCACGACCCCGGCCGTGGCGTCGTACCCGAAGAGGTAGTCCACCGTGGCCGCCATCTCGAAGGCGCCCTTGTAGCCGTGTCGCCGCATGGCCGCCATCCAGCGCGGGTTGACCACCCGCGCCCGGAAGACCCGGTGCGTCTCCTCGCCCAGCGTCCGCGTCTTGACCTGGTCCGGAGTGGCGGAGTCACCCACGTACGCCTCCGGGCTCTCGCCCGTCAGGTGCCGCACCATCGCGACCATGCCCCCGTGGTACTGGAAATAGTCGTCCGCATCCGCGATGTCATGTTCACGCGTATCGACATTCTTCGCCGCCACCGCGATCCGCCGGAACGCCGTCTCCATGTCCCCGCGCGCCGCCCGCCCGTCGAGCCCCCGCCCGTAGGCGTAGCCGCCCCACACCGCGTACACCTCGGCGAGGTCCGCGTCGCTTCTCCAGTTGCGGGCGTCGATCAGCGGCAGCAGACCCGCGCCGTACGCGCCCGGCTTGGAGCCGAAGATGCGGGAGGTGGCCCGGCGCCGGTCGCCGTGCGCGGCGGTGTCCTCGTCGGCGTGCGCCTTCACGAAGTTGGACTCGGCGGGCTCGTCCAGCTCCGCCACCGCCCGCACCGCGTCGTCGATCAGCCCCACGACGTGCGGGAACGCGTCCCGGAAGAAGCCCGAGATACGCACGGTCACATCCACGCGCGGCCGGCCCAGCTCGGCCAGGGGCACCACCTCGAAGCCGGTCACCCGGCGCGAGGCGTCGTCCCACACGGGACGGCAGCCCAGCAGCGCCAGGATCTCGGCGATGTCGTCGCCCTGGGTGCGCATCGCGGAGGTGCCCCACACCGTGAGCCCGACGGATTTCGGGTACGCGCCGGTGTCGGCCAGATAGCGCTGGATCAGTGAGTCCGCCAGCGACTGCCCGACCTCCCAGCTCAGCCGGGACGGGATCGCCTTCGGGTCGACGGAGTAGAAGTTCCGGCCGGTCGGCAGGACGTTGACCAGTCCGCGCGTCGGGGAACCGGACGGTCCCGCCGGGACGTAACCGCCGTCCAGCGCCCGCAGGATGTGCCCGATCTCGTCCGTCGTCCGGGCGAGCCGCGGCACGACCTCCCGGCAGGCGAACTCCAGCACGGCGACCGCGTCGGGGAGTCCGGTGCCCAGCACCTCCCGCACCAGACCGGGTACGGCCGTCACGTCCCAGTCCCGGGACTCCATCCCCTGCGCGAACCGCCGGCACAGCTGCTCCAGCAGGTCGATGGCGTCGGCGGCCGACCGGGAGGGGCCCTCGACCAGGTCCGTCAGCTCCGCCGGCACCTTCACCGGGGCGCCCGGCTCGGCCAGCAGCTCCTTCTCCACCAGCCCGAAGTGCCCGGCCAGGGACGCCCGCAGACCCGGCAGCGCGTTCGCCTGCCCGCCCCACACCTGGGAGGCGCGCAGCACGGCCAGTACGAGGTTCACGCGCGGCTCGCCGACCGGGCCGCCGCCCAGGAGGTGCAGGCCGTCGCGGATCTGCACGTCCTTGATCTCGCACAGGTAGCCGTCGATGTGCATGACGAACTCGTCGAACGCGTCGTCGTCCGGCTGGTCGTCCACGTGCAGGTCGTGGTGGAGTTCGGCGGCCTTGACCAGCGTCCAGATCTGTGCCCGCACGGCCGGTGCCTTCTCCGGGTCCAGGTCGGAGACGAGCGCGTACTCGTCGAGCAGCTGCTCCAGCTTGGCCAGGTCGCCGTAGGTGTCGGCACGGGCCATCGGCGGCACGAGGTGGTCGACGACCGTGGCGTGCCCGCGCCGCTTGGCCTGGGTGCCCTCGCCGGGGTCGTTGACGATGAACGGGTAGATCAGGGGGAGGTCACCGAGGACGGCGTCCGGCGCGCACCCGGCGCCCAGGCCCAGGCCCTTGCCCGGCAGCCACTCCATCGTGCCGTGCTTGCCCATGTGCACGATCGCGTCGGCGCCGAAGCTGTTGTCCAGCCAGCGGTACGCGGCCATGTAGTGGTGGGACGGCGGCATGTCGGGGTCGTGGTAGATCGCGATCGGGTTCTCCCCGAAACCGCGCGGCGGCTGGATCATCACGACGACGTTCCCGAACTGGAGGGAGGCCAGCACGATGTCGTCCCCGTCCACGTACAGCGACCCCGGCGGCTCGCCCCACGCCTCGGTCATCGCCTCGCGCAGCTCTGGGTCCAGCTTCTCGAACCAGGCCCGGTAGTCGGCCAGCGGCACCCTCGCGGGCGCGGCGGCCAGCTGGTCCTCCGTCAGCCACTCGACGTCGTGTCCGCCGGCCTCGATCAGCCGGTGGATCAACTCGTCGCCGCCGGACGGGTAGTCGGTGAGCGAGTACCCCGCGTCCCGCAGCGCGTCCAGCACCCGCACCGCCGACGCCGGGGTGTCGAGCCCCACCGCGTTGCCGACGCGCGAGTGCTTGGTCGGGTAGGCGGTGAAGACCAGCGCGAGCTTCTTCTCGGCGTTCGGCTTGTGCCTGAGCGCCGCGTGCCGCACGGCGATCCCGGCGACCCGTCCGGCCCGCTCGGGGTCGGCGGCGTACACCGGCACGTCGTCGGGGCCCTGCTCCTTGAAGGAGAACGGCACCGTGATCAGGCGTCCGTCGAACTCCGGGATCGCGACCTGCATCGCCGCGTCCATCGGGGAGAGCGCGGCGTCGGACGCCTCCCAGGCGGCGCGGGACGAGGTGAGGCAGAGCCCTTGCAGCACCGGCACGTTCAGGTCGGCCAGCGCGCCGATGTCCCAGGCCTCCTCGTCGCCGCCCGCCGAGGCCTGCGAGGCGTGCGTGCCGCCGGCCGCGAGGACGGTGGCGACCAGGGCGTCGGCCCGGCCGAGGATCTCGTACAGCCCGGCGTCCGCGCCGCGCAGCGAACCGCAGTACACCGGCAGCGCGTTGGCGCCGCGCGCCTCGATCGCGTCGCACAGGGTGTCCACGAAGGCGGTGTTGCCGCTCAGCTCGTGCGCCCGGTAGAAGAGCACGCCGACCGTGGGGCGGCCCTCCTGGACGCTCCGCGAGCCGTGGAGGCCGTACTCCGGCATCTTCCGCGGCTCGTCGAAGCCCTCGCCGGTCAGCAGCACGGTGTCCGACAGGAACCGGGCGAGCTGCGTGAGGTTGGCGGGCCCGCCCTCGACGAGGTAGCGCAGCGCCTCCGCCACCACCCCCGCCGGCACCGACGACTCGGCCATCAGCTCCGCGTCCGGCACGGACTCGCCGCCGAGCAGCACGGTCGGGATGCCGGACGCCTTCAGCGCGGCGAGCCCGTCCTCCCAGGCCCGCTTGCCGCCGAGCAGCCGTACGACGGCGATGTCCGCGCCCCGCAGCAGGCCCGGCAGCTCCTCCCGGACGTCGACGCGGGTCGGGTTGCCGATCCGGTACGAGGCACCGGACGCGGCCCGGGCCGCCAGGAGGTCCGTGTCGGCGGTCGACAACAACAACACTGTGCTCATGCGGGCGCTCCCGGTGGAATGAAGGGCAGTCCTTGCGGCGCGCCGGACTCGATGAGCCGCCACAGCGCGTCCGTGTCCGCGTGGTGTTCGATCAGGTCGCCGAGCCGGTCGAGCTGCTCCTCGCGCAGCGCGGCGAACGAGGTGTCGGGGGCCGGCACGAAGCGGCGGCCCGCGGCGGCGGCCACCTCGCGCAGGAAGGCCCGCCGGAAACCGTCCGACTCCAGCGAGCCGTGCCAGTGCGTGCCCCAGGTCTGGCCGGCCCGGCAGCCGTCCAGGAAGGCGTCGCCGCCCAGTACCTCGGCGACCCCGTGGTGGATCTCGTAGCCCTCGACGCGCTCGCCGAGGGCTGTGCCCACCGGCCGGGTGAGGGTCTTCTCGCGGGCGAACCGCACCCGCACGGGCAGCAGTCCGAGCCCGTCGACGTGGCCCCGGCGGCTCTCCACGTCGTCCTCGATGTGCTCGCCGAGCATCTGGAAGCCGCCGCAGATCCCGAGCACGGGCCGGCCCTCGGCGGCCCGACGGGCGATCGCGTCGGCCAGCCCCCGCTCGCGCAGCCACTCCAGCGCCCGCACGGTCCCGCGCGTCCCCGGCACGATCACCAGGTCGGCGTCGGCCAGCTCCTCCGCCCGGTCCACGAACCGCACGACGACACCGGGCTCGGCGGCGAGCGCGTCCACGTCCGTGAAGTTGGACATCAGCGGCACCGCGCAGACCGCGACCCGCAGCACGTCCTCGCCGACGGGCGGCGCGGTGTTCGACTCCCGCACCGTCCCGCGCAGGGAGACGCGCAGTCCGTCCTCCTCGTCGATGCCGAGCCCGTGCCGAAACGGCAGCACGCCGTACGCGCGCCGCCCGGTGAGGCCGTGGAGCATCTCCAGCCCCGGCTCCAGCAGCGACACGTCGCCGCGGAACTTGTTGACGAGGAACCCGGCGACCAGCGCCTGGTCCTCGGGTGCGAGCAGCGCCACCGTGCCGAAGAAGGACGCGAAGACGCCCCCGCGGTCGATGTCGCCGACGACGAGGACGGGGAGCCCGGCGCCCCGGGCGATCCCCATGTTCACGATGTCCGTCCGGCGCAGGTTGATCTCGGCCGGACTGCCCGCCCCCTCGCAGATCACCGCGTCATACGTGCCCCGCAGCTCGGCCAGACAGTCCAGCACCGTGCCGAGCAACCGCTGCTGCCGTCCGCCGTGGTAGCCGCGGGCGCTCATCTCCCCGACCGGCCTGCCGAGCAGCACGACCTGGCTGCTGCGCTCGCCGCCCGGCTTGAGCAGCACCGGGTTCATCAGCGCGGTCGGCTCGACGCGGCACGCCTGGGCCTGCATCGCCTGCGCGCGCCCGATCTCGGCGCCCTCGCGGGTGACGAAGGAGTTGAGCGACATGTTCTGTGCCTTGAAGGGCGCGACCTTCACGCCCTGTCGCGCCAGCCAGCGGCAGATCCCGGCGGTGACGACGCTCTTGCCGGCGTCGGAGGTGGTGCCGGCGACGAGGAGGCCACCGTTCATGACGTACGTCCCTTCCTGCTGACCCCGCGGACGAGCAGCCGCGCGCCCGCGCACACGCCCAGCGCCAGCCAGCCCACGCGCCGGGAGAGCCGTACGGCCCGCTCGATGTCGCCGGATCCGGCCCGGACGGCGCGTCCCGCCGCCCCGTTGAGGACGGGCCGGTGCTCCACCCGCCCGCCGTAGGACAGCGTCCCGCCGAGCCGCACGCCCAGGGCGCCCGCGAAGGACGCCTCCACGGGCCCGGCGTTGGGGCTCGGGTGCTGTGCGGCGTCGGCGCGCCAGGCCCGTGCGGCTCCCCGGGCGTCGCCGCCGGCGACGGTGGTCAGGGCGGCGGTCAGCCGGGCACCCGGCCAGCCCGCGAGGTCGTCGAGCCGGGCCGACGCCCAGCCGTACCGCCGGTACCGGGGGGACTTGTGGCCGACCATGGCGTCCAGGGTGTTGACGGCCCGGAAGCCGAGCAGCCCGGGCACCCCGCCCACGGCGCCCCACACCAGGGCGCCCACCACCGCGTCCGAGGTGTTCTCGGCGACGGACTCCACGACGGCCCGGGCGATCCCGTCGGCGTCCAGCGCCTGCGGGTCACGCCCGCACAGGTGCGGCAGCCGGGCCCGGGCCGCCTCGACGTCCCCGGTGTCCAGGGCCCGTCCGACGGCACGCGCCTCGCGGGCGAGCGAGGTGCCGCCGACGACCGCCCAGGTGACGGCGCCGGTCAGGGCGACGGAGGCGGCGGGGGAGTGGCGTACGGCATGGGTGGCGGCCATCCCGAGGGCGACGGCGCCACCGGCGCACATGGCGGTGTGCAGCGCGCCCCAGCCCCGGTGGTCGCGCCACAGCACCCGTTCCACGGCACCGGCGGCACGGCCGAACGCGGCGACCGGGTGTCCGCGGCGTGGATCGCCGAGGAGGAGGTCACCGAGGAGGCCGGCGGCGGCGCCGTACGCGAAGACGCGTTCGGCACGCACGGGGATCAGCCGGTCACACGGTCAGGGAAGTACCTGGAGCTGAACGTCGATCGGCAGCCGAACATCGCGTTGTGTCCTCACTCAGGGTGTCCACGCCCTGGTTCGAAGAGACCGGCGGTGAGAGTTCCTGGCTCCCGGGGTCTGCTCCCCGGTCACAGTGGCGGGACCGCGCCGGATTCGCACCGGGCTTCCTCTCCTGCCGCCGTAGATGGCTCCGGAAGTC
>NZ_JAGMUE010000117.1:0-26816 GCF_019049165.1 Streptomyces sp. AC627_RSS907 | reverse complement strand
ACGGGGGAGTGTGCGAAGGCCCACACGCGGGCGGTGTGCGCCGGCACCCGAAGAGGCGGGGTGCGGGACGGTTGCAGTCCGTCCCGCACCCCGCCTCCGGGTGTGCGTGGTGGGTCAGGCGACGATCAGGTAGATCCCGTACGCCACCGCCGCCGCGCAGGCCGCGAAGCACGCGTACGCGCCGGTGACCGCGAGGGCCGCGGTACCGCCCTCGGCGGAGGCCCGCTCCTGGCGGGAGAGGCCGACGATGCCGAGGGTGAACAGGCCCACCAGGGCCACGGTGACCACGAGGCTCACCCCGAAGACGGAGCCGAGGGCCGCCCAGTCGATGCTCATGGGGATTCTCTTCCTTCGTACCGGAGGCGCGGGCTCAGACGGTGGTGGCGGCCGACGGGGCCTTGGTGTCGGGTGCCGTGGCCGTGGCGGTGGCCGCCAGGTCCTCGGTCACGCCCGCCGGAGGCGGGGACACGGCGGCCATCGCCGTGGTCACCACGCCGGCCTGCTCGGGCCCGTCGACGTCGACGACGTTGGTGTGGTCGACGACCTCGCGCCGGGAGATCTTCCAGATGGCGGCGCTGGAGGCGGCCAGGAAGACCGCGACGAGGCCCGTGCCCCAGTCACCGAAGCCGCAGACCCACTCGGCCAGCGCGGCGACCAGCGCCGCGGCCGGCAGGGTCAGGCCCCAGGCGACGAACATCCGGGTGGCCGTGGACCAGCGCACCACACCGCCCTTGCGGCCGAGGCCCGCGCCCATCACCGCGCCGGAGACCGAGTGCGTGGTGGAGAGGGAGAAGCCGAGGTGGGACGAGGCCAGGATGACCGTGGCGGCGCTGGTCTGGGCGGCGAAGCCCTGCTGAGGCTCGAGGTCGGTCAGACCCTTGCCCATGGTGCGGATGATGCGCCAGCCGCCGAGGTAGGTGCCGAGCGCGATGGCGAGGCCGGCGGACAGGATGACCCACACGGGCGGGTCGGAGTCGGGGGCGAGCGAGCCGCCGGCGACCAGGGCCAGGGTGATGATGCCCATGGTCTTCTGCGCGTCGTTGGTGCCGTGGGCCAGCGAGACCAGGCCGGCGGAGGCGATCTGCCCGGCGCGGTAGCCCTTCGCCGCGGCCTTGCCGTCCGCCTTGCGGCCGAGCGTGTACGTCATCCGGGAGGCGAGCATCGCCGCGACGCCCGCCACGATCGGGGCGGCCACCGCCGGCAGCAGCACCTTGGTGACGAGCACGTCGCCGTGGACCGCGCCGACGCCCGCCGAGGCGATGGCGGCACCGATCAGACCGCCCAGGAGGGCGTGCGAGGAGCTGGACGGGAGACCCACCAGCCAGGTCAGCAGGTTCCAGAGGATCGCGCCGACCAGGGCGGCGAAGATGACCTCGGGACGGATGCCGGTCTCGTCGACGAGACCCTTGGAGATCGTGTTGGCGACCTCCACCGAGAGGAAGGCGCCGACAAGGTTCAGGACGGCGGACATGGCCACCGCCACCTTGGGCTTGAGCGCACCGGTCGAAATGGTCGTGGCCATCGCGTTCGCGGTGTCGTGGAAACCGTTCGTGAAATCGAACGCGAGTGCGGTTACCACCACAATCGCGAGGATCAGCGAGAAGCTTTCCATTTACCCAGGCAATCGTTCGAGGTCATTGGCTGGACGAACGTAGGTAACCCGGGTGAACGGAAGGTGAACTGGGCCGGGCTCCAGAGTGACCGGAACCGGTGCCGGAGCCTCCCTCTGCGTACCCGGCCCGGTGCTCTCCGGAGACGTGCCTGGCAGGATCGCCGTGAGGCAGGCCGGCGACGGGACGACAGGGGCGCGCGGACGCCCGGCGGGAGGCGTGGACTGTGACGGAATCGAGGGCCGGACGGGTGAGCGCGGACGAGGAGCGGGCCTGGGAGGCACTCGTCGCGACGGCCCGGCGGACGGTGGCCGACGGGCTGGTGGTCGGCACCTCCGGCAACGTGTCGGCGCGCGTGGGCGACACGGTCCTGGTCACCCCTTCGGGGGTGCCCTACGACCGGCTGACCCCGGACGACGTGACCGGCGTCGGTCTCGACGGCCGGCAGGTGCTCGGCACGCTGATCCCCACCAGCGAGCTGCCCATGCACCTCGCCGTGTACCGCGCCACCGACGCCCGGGCCGTGGTCCACACCCACGCCGTGCACGCGACGGCGGTCTCGCTCCTCGTCGCCGAGCTCCCGCCGGTGCACTACATGACCGCCGCGCTCGGCGGCCCCGTCCGGGTCGCCCCCTACGCGGCCTACGGCACCGACGAACTGGCCCGCGCCATGCTCACCGCCCTCACCGGCCGCACCGGCTGCCTCCTCCAGAACCACGGCACCCTCACCTACGGCGCCTCCCTGGACCAGGCCTACGACCGCACCGCCCAGCTGGAGTGGATGTGCCGCCTCTGGCTGACGGCCTCCTCGGTCCCGGGCCGCACACCGTCGCTCCTGACGGAAGGGCAGATGGCGGAGGTGACGGAACGGCTCCGGGGCTACGGGCAGCGCCCCTGACCAGCGGCCCGCTCCCGTCCTCCGGGGCCTGGGCGCGGCCGGCGCCCGGAGGGGGCCACGACCGCCGTCCGCTCCGGTGCCCACCGGGCACCGCCGCCTCCGGCACGACCCGCGGCGGGCAGGGCGTACCGCGCCGCTTCCGGGGTACCGGCAGCGAGACCGATCCACGGTGCCCGGCCCGGCCGGGCACCGCCGGCGGGGACCCGTCACCCCCCGCCACCCGCCCACTGGCCGCCCACGGACTCCACCAGGACACTGGCCCCATGCGCACTGTCACAGCCACGGCCGCCGCCGTGACCGCAGCACTCGCGGCCGGCGCGGCGAGCGTCGCCGCCGGCCGGCTCGCCAGCGACGTCGCGCTCAAGGCGCCCCCCGGCCGGCCCCTGCCCACCGAACCCCGGCTGACCGTGCACGCCACCGCGGCCGGGCAGATCACCCTCACCCGGGACCTGGCCGCGCTGCGCCCCGGCCGGTACGGTCTCGCCGGCGACGGCTCCCACGCGGTCGTCGGCCCGGTCGTCGACACCGCCCGGCACGGCGCCGACACCGTCGTGCGCCGCCTCGAACGCGTCACACACGGCACCCTCGTGGCCGGTGACCGGGTGTGGCTCACCCCGAACCTGTACGTCGGCAACCCGGGCACGGCACTCGACCTGGAGTACACCGATGTGGAGGTCCCCGGCGACCTCGGCCCGCTGCCCGCCTGGTTCCTGCCCGGCGCCCGGCCGACGTGGGTCATCGCCGTGCACGGACTGGCCGCCACCCGCGAACACGCGATGAACATCATGGCGCCCCTGCACCGCAAGAACGTCCCGGTGCTCGCCCTCGCCCACCGCGGCGACGTCGGCGCCCCGCCGTCACCGGACGGCCTGCACCACTTCGGCGAGACCGAGTGGCGCGACGTGGACGCGGCCGTCCGCTACGCCCTCGACCACGGCGCCCGCCAGGTCGTCCTGCTCGGCTGGTCCACCGGCGCCACCATGGCCCTGCGCGCCGCCGCGCTCTCCGGCGTACGCGAGCGCATCGCGGGGCTCGTCCTGGACTCCCCGGTCCTCAGCTGGGAGACCACCCTGCGCGCCCTGGCCGCCGCCCGCCGCACACCCGGCGCGCTCCTGCCGCTCGCCGTCCGCGCCGCCCAGGGCCGCGCCGGACTGCACGCGGACCGCGACGCCGACACGGCG
Organism: Streptomyces sp. AC627_RSS907; assembly: GCF_019049165.1. Classification (NCBI taxonomy): domain Bacteria; kingdom Bacillati; phylum Actinomycetota; class Actinomycetes; order Kitasatosporales; family Streptomycetaceae; genus Streptomyces; species Streptomyces sp. AC627_RSS907. The sequence goes on along the minus strand of NZ_JAGMUE010000117.1, from coordinate 23,127 downwards.
GGCCTCCACCGCCCCGCGGTCCCGACCCTGATCTTCCACGGCCCCGACGACGAGGTGGCCCCGTGGCGGCTCTCCCGCCGGCTGGCCGACACCCACCCGCGCCTGGTCGCCCTCCACCCCGTCGACGGCGCCCCGCACGCCGCCATGTGGAACGCCGACCCGGACGACTACGAAGAGACCCTGCGACGCTTCCTCACCCCCCTGGTGTAACACCGGCGCGACTCCGCTCCACCGCGCGCCCCTCCGGTTCCGTTTAGCGGTGTACCACTGGCCTGTTCCGGTGCCCTGGCCGCGCGCCGAAGCCTCGCGTCCGCCGTCCTGGACGCCCACCGAAGCATTCCGTTTGGGTTTTCGGACCGTCAACCGGAAGACTGCACCCGTGACGTCCCGTATCCCGCGCGACTCCAGGCTTCGACTCGTCCGCCCACGACCCCTGGCCGCTGCCCCCCGAGCGGTGAACCAGCGACGCCCCCACCGCGCCGCGCCGCGCCCCCCGGAGGGCACACCCGCCCGGTCGGAGCTGGCCAGAATGGCGCGCTCCGGTCTGGCCGACGCGGCCCGCGTCGCCCGCTGGGCCGACACCGCCCTCGGCCCCGGCCGGGGCAGCGCCACCGCCGACGGCAAGGCCACGCTCTCCGACGCGACCGCCGAACAGGCCGCCCGGGAACTGGGCCTGACCACGGCCAAGGTCCGCGCCGACTGGGACACCGCCCGCCTGGCCGGACTGGTCGAGGTGCACGGCGGCACCGCCCGCCCCGGCTGGCGGCTGCGCGCCTGGAACCGCGACGACAGTGCCGTGCTGCGCGGCTGGGTCGCCCTGTTCGACGCCTGGTCGCTCGCCCATCCCGAGCCCGCCGGGCAGGAGCCGGCCGCCGTCGCCGAGGTCGTCTCCGCGATGCCCCAGGTGCTCTCCTTCCTCCAGCTGTCCGCCGGACCCGTCCCGGTCGCGCAGCTCCTGGACCTGCTGGAGCAGCGCGTCACCGAACTGCGCACCGAACGCTGCGAGGTGCCCTACGGCCCCCGGCTCGAGCCCGGCACCCCGGGAGCCCAGCCGGCCCCGGACGCCACCGCCGACACCCCGCTCGCCCCCCTCCTCGACTGGGCCCTGCACGCCCTCGCCTCCGTCGGCGCCCTCACCTGCGGCGACGGACACGCCACGCTCACCCCGCTGGGCAGCTGGGCGGTCTGGGTCAAGCTGGAGCAGATCTGCGTCGCCGCGCAGAGCCCCGCCGGCAACATCGAGCAGTCGGCCGAGGACATGCTCCGCGGCTGCGCGCAGCTCCGCCCGAACGCGGCCCGCGCCGAGTACCGCGCCTGGCTCGCCGCCCGCCCCGTCGGCAGTGCCGTCGCCGAACTGCTCGGCGCCGCCCGCGGCGAGGACGCCCTGCTGCGCGGCCTCGCCTTCGAGGCGCTGCGCGTCGTCGGCGCCCCCGCCGAGCCCGACGTGCGCGCCGTCCTCGACGAGCCGACGCTGCGGCCGTACGCCCTGCTGTGGCTGGCCGAGCACGACGGCGCGGACGCCGAGGACGCCCACGAGGTCCTCACCCGCCAGGAGGCCACGTGGCTGTGGGTCGACACCGCGGCCGCCGTCGCCGACCACGGTGAGGCCCCGCTGCTCGTCCGGCACCTGGAATCCGCGGTGCAGCCCACCGTCCCGGCCCTGCTGGACGAGGTGCGGGCCGTGGGTCACCCGCGCACCGTCCAGGTCCTGGTGGCCCTCGCCGCCGCGCACCCCGACCCCGCCCTGGCCAAGGCAGTACGCCGGGCGGCCTTCCAGGTCCACACGGGGGGCAGCTGACCGGGGCCGGACCCGCCGGAGGCCGCGCCCCGCACCTCCGGCACGTACGTCCCGAAGCTCCAGACGTCGCCCTCCAGGTCGCGGGCCATGACACAGGCCCCCGCCGTGCCGGCGCTCCCGGTGAGCCGCGGACCGCCGCCCCGGCGTCCGCGTGGGGCCGCGAAGCCGGGAACCCGGGAAAAGTGCTTGCACAGCCCCGTTAGACTGGCTTCCATGGCCATTCTCCTCGCGCATTAGACGGCGGGAACGTCCTCCAGCCGCCCATCCCGTCACCCACCCGCCCAGGAGTCTGACCGTGATCTCCGCCTCCGGCATCGAGCTGCGCGCCGGTGCCCGCGTCCTCATCGAAAGCGCCACCTTCCGCGTCGCCAAGGGCGACCGCATCGGCCTGGTCGGCCGCAACGGCGCGGGGAAGACCACCCTCACCAAGGTCCTGGCCGGCGAGGGCATGCCCGCCGGCGGCACCGTCACCCGCTCCGGCGAGGTCGGCTACCTCCCGCAGGACCCCCGCACCGGCGACCTCGACGTGCTCGCCCGCGACCGCATCCTCTCCGCGCGCGGCCTGGACGTCCTGATCCGCAAGATGCGCGAGAACGAGCAGCGCATCGCGAACGGCCAGGGCGCCACCCGGGAGAAGGCGCTCAGGCAGTACGAGCGCCAGGAGACGGAGTTCCTCACCAAGGGCGGATACGCCGCCGAGGCCGAGGCCGCCACTATCGCCGCCGCGCTCAACCTGCCCGACCGGGTGCTCGGCCAGCCCCTGCACACGCTCTCCGGCGGTCAGCGCCGCCGTATCGAGCTGGCCCGGATCCTGTTCTCCGACGCCGACACCCTGCTGCTCGACGAGCCGACCAACCACCTCGACGCCGACTCGATCGTCTGGCTGCGCGACTACCTCAAGACCTACCGCGGCGGCTTCATCGTCATCTCCCACGACGTCGACCTGGTCGAGACGGTCGTGAACAAGGTGTTCTACCTGGACGCCAACCGCGCCCAGATCGACGTCTACAACATGGGCTGGAAGCTCTACCAGCAGCAGCGTGAGGCGGACGAGAAGCGCCGCAAGCGCGAGCGGCAGAACGCGGAGAAGAAGGCCTCCGCGCTGCATTCGCAGGCCGACAAGATGCGCGCCAAGGCCACCAAGACCGTCGCTGCGCAGAACATGGCCCGCCGGGCGGACAAGCTGCTGGCCGGCCTGGAGGCGGAGCGGAAGTCCGACAAGGTCGCCAAGCTGCGTTTCCCCGAGCCGTCCCCCTGCGGCAAGACCCCGCTGATGGCGGAGGGCCTGTCGAAGTCGTACGGCTCGCTGGAGATCTTCACCGACGTCGACCTGGCCATCGACAAGGGCTCCCGCGTCGTCATCCTCGGTCTCAACGGCGCGGGCAAGACCACCCTGCTCCGCCTCCTCGGCGGCGCCGAGAAGCCGGACACGGGCAAGGTCATCGAGGGCCACGGCCTCAAGCTCGGGTACTACGCGCAGGAGCACGAGACCCTGGACCCGGAGCGCACGGTCCTGGAGAACATGCGCTCGGCCGCCCCCGACCTGGACCTGGTCGAGGTCCGCAAGACGCTCGGCTCGTTCCTGTTCTCCGGTGACGACGTCGACAAGCCGGCCGGTGTCCTGTCCGGCGGCGAGAAGACCCGCCTCGCCCTCGCCACCCTCGTGGTGTCCTCGGCGAACGTGCTGCTGCTCGACGAGCCGACCAACAACCTCGACCCGGCCAGCCGGGAGGAGATCCTCGGCGCGCTGCGCACCTACAAGGGCGCGGTCGTCCTGGTCACCCACGACGAGGGCGCCGTCGAGGCCCTCCAGCCGGAACGGATCATTCTGCTTCCGGACGGTGTCGAGGACCTGTGGGGCCCCGACTACGCGGATCTCGTCGCCCTGGCTTGATCGAATGAATGATCCACTGTGTATGGATCATTCGGCCGATCCGTGATCCCCCATCTGTGTGAGATCTCCTCATCAAGAGGTGTGTCCTACATCGATATCGCGGCCGGGTCCTCCATCGCGGAGGATCCGGCCGCGACGCCTTTCTGACCTGGAACTTCTCGAAGGAACCCGTTCGGCCGTACGGACGCGAGCCTTCGGAATCGCAGATTCCATATGTGGGGACGCACTCCTGTCGTCACAACCTTGTCTCATCGACCTTGCCGAATGGGTGGCCATGAAGCCCGCAAGGGGTGATCATGAGGAGACCAGAGCGCACTTCCCATGAGGAGGCACGGGTGGCCGAGACTCTGAAGAAGGGCAGCCGGGTGACCGGCGCCGCGCGCGACAAGCTCGCGGCAGACCTGAAGAAGAAGTACGACGCCGGTGCGAGCATCCGGGCGTTGGCCGAGGAAACCGGCCGCTCGTATGGCTTCGTGCACCGCATGCTCAGTGAGTCGGGTGTCACGCTCCGAGGGCGTGGCGGGGCGACCCGGGGCAAAAAGGCCACATCGGCCTGATGTCCGGGGTGGCTCCTCGACTCCGAAGGTGAAGGTGGTCACCCGGTCGGTCATCGAACCGTCCGGGTGGTTACTGTGCAGTCACTTAGCTCTGCCGTCGTACGGCGTGAACGCCGGCGCGCGGCGGGGACGACGACCGCACCCCTCGGAGGCGCCCCATGGCTTCGCCCGCTCACGACCTTGGTCCCGCACTCGACAAGGACGGCGTGCGGCTCACCGTCGACGACGCGATCGCCACGGTGACGCTGACCAATCCGGCCAAGCGCAACGCGCAGAGCCCCGCTCTGTGGCGGGCGCTCACCGAGGCCGGCCGGCTGCTGCCGGGCTCCGTCCGGATCGTCGTACTGCGGGCCGAGGGCAAGTCGTTCTCCGCCGGGCTGGACCGGCAGGCGTTCACGCCCGAGGGCTTCGACGGCGAACCGTCGTTCCTCGACCTCGCACGGGGCGGCGACGCCGAGCTGGACGCGACCATCGCGGAGTACCAGGAGGCGTTCACCTGGTGGCGGCGCCCCGACATCCTGTCGGTCGCCGCCGTGCAGGGGCACGCCATCGGGGCGGGCTTCCAGCTGGCCCTCGCCTGTGACCTGCGGGTCGTCGCGGACGACGTGCAGTTCGCCATGCGCGAGACCAGCCTCGGTCTCGTCCCTGACCTCACGGGCACCCACCCCCTGGTGTCCCTGGTCGGCTACGCCCGCGCGCTCGAGATCTGCGCGACCGGGCGCTTCGTCATGGCCGAGGAGGCGGTGAGCACCGGGCTGGCCAACCTGGCCGTGCCCGCGGACCAGCTCGACGGCGCCGTACGCGACCTGGCCTCGGCGGTCCTGGCCGCGCCGCGCGACGCGGTCGTCGAGACCAAGGCGCTGCTCCAGGGCGCCCAGGGCCGTGACTACGAGGCCCAGCGGGCCGCCGAGCGGGCCGCGCAGGCGCGCCGGCTGCGCGACCTGGCCGGGCTCGGGGAGTAGCCCCCGACGCCCCGGGCGTGGGCGCCTCAGCCGACCGCCGTCACCAGGACCGCCACCGACGGGCGGTCGGACAGGGCGTCCGACACCGCCGCGCGGACCTGCCGGGCCACCTCCACGGCCCGGTGCTCCGCGTCCACCGCAAGCTCCACCCGGACATGGCGGCGCGCCAGGGCCGACTCCTGCGGCGGGTGCGTGAGGTCGACCGGACGGCCCAGTACACCCGTCAGCCGGGCCACGCCCACCACCGCCAGCGCGGCGTCGGCCGCGCGGCCCTCGTCCCCGTCCCCCCGGCCGACGGCCGGTGAGGTCCGGGGCGCGCGGCCGGTGGCCGGCTCGGCGGCGGGGGCCGTGTCCGGGGCCGTCTCCAGCAGGGCCGTCGCCCGCAGGTCCACGTCCGTCACCGTCAGACCGAGTCCCCGCGCCGCCGCCGTCAGCGCCGCGCGCAGCCGGGCGGCCGCCGCCGGCAGCGGTTCCGCCGCCGTCGCCGCGAAGTCGGCCGTCACCCGCAGCGGACCGGGCGGCAGGGCGCTCGGTGGTGGCGGCACGGCCGGCTCGTGCGCCCCGCCGGGATCGGCGAGCGCGATGCGCAGCTCCTGTGGACGTACGCCCGTCACACCCCGGGCCGCGGCGAGCAGTACCTCGCGCGCCGCCCGCTCGGCGATCCACGCGCCGTCACCCGGACCGCCCAGCGGCAGAAGTCTGCCGAGTCCCAACTGCTCCCGCACCGTCCGTGTCCACCGGTCCGCCGTCGTCATTCCTCCAGCCTGCCGCATCCCCGGCGCGCGAGGGCGCAACCCGGCTTACGGTGGTCGCAGGACGACGACCGGAAGGACGCACCGCGATGAGCGACATGACGGAGAGCCACCGGGCCGGGCAGGACACGGCGGAGACCGCCGCGACGGGCAAGGCGCAGACGGTCCGGCGCGGCGGCGGGGACCCCGGGACCCGGGGGCGGACCACCATCGCCGACGGGGTCGTGGAGAAGATCACCGGAATGGCCGCACGTGATGTCGTCGGTGTGCACGCCATGGGCAGCGGCATGTCGCGCACCTTCGGCGCCGTGCGCGACCGGGTCCCCGGCGGGACCAAGTCGGTGACGCGCGGCGTGAAGGCCGAGGTCGGCGAGAAGCAGACCGCGCTCGACCTGGAGATCGTCGTCGAGTACGGCGTGTCGATCGCCGACGTGGCCCGGGACGTGCGGGAGAACGTGGTGTCCGCGGTGGAGCGCATGACCGGCCTGGAGGTCGTCGAGGTCAACATCGCGGTGAGCGACGTGAAGCTGCCCGACGAGGAGGACGAGGAGCCGGAGCCCCGGATCAAGTGACGTGAGCGGGGTCCTGAAAAGCAGGGTCCGTGAAGTGAGCAGGGTCCGCGAAGTGAGCACGGACCGCGAGTACTGAGTGACGGGAGCGCACCATGAGCTTGGCCGTGGTCGGCATGATCGCCGGCATGGCGCTGGGGTTCGCCGGGTATTTCGGCGGGTTCGGTGCCTTCCTGCTGGTGGCCGCCCTGGGAGCCGTCGGCTTCGTCGTCGGCCGCCTGCTGGAGGGGGACATGGAGTTCGGTGACTTCTTCCGCACGCGCGGCGACCGGCGGCGGTGACCGGCGTGAGCGGTGGGGCCGGTGAGCTCCTCGGACCCCGGACCGTCGTGCCGCCGGGCGAGCGCGGTGCCACGCGGATCGCCGACCGGGTCGTCGCCAAGGTCGCCGCCCGGGCGGCGCGTGAGGCGGTCGGCGTCCTCCACCCGGACGCCGCGCGCCCGTACGCCACCGTGGTCGTCCACCACGACACCGCCCGCGTCCGGGTCCACCTCGAACTCGACTACCCCTGTGACATCGGCGCCCGGTGCGCACAGGTGCGCCGCCACGTCGTGCACCGGGTGCGCGGGCTGGTCGGCATGGCGGTGCCGGAGGTCGCCGTCCAGGTGGAGCGGCTGCACCTGGCGGCGGAGTACGGCGCGCGCGAGGGGAGGACACGATGAGCGAGCCCCGGGACACCGAAGGCGGCACCCGGCGACTGCCCGTCCTGGAGAAGGAGACGGCCGCCGCCGGGCCCCCGCCGCCCCCCGCGTCCGGCGCCGGGGGCGGACCGGCCGGCCGCTTCTGGTCCACGCGCCGCGTCCCCGCGGGCATCGTCGCGCTGCTGCTCCTGCTCCTCGCGGGCGCGTTCCTCTACGACGTCGTCGCCGTGCGCGCCGGCCGGCCCGCCCTCGCGTGGCGCCGCGAACTGGCCCGGCAGCTCGCCGAACGACCCCTCGACGACACCTGGGTGCTGGTCGGCGCGGGCGTCACCGCGGCCCTCGGGCTCTGGCTGCTCGCGCTGGCCCTCACCCCCGGGCTGCGGAGGCTGCTGCCGATGCGGCGCACCCACCCGGACGTACGGGCGGGACTTGACCGGGACGCCGCCGCCACGGTGCTGCGCGACCGGGCCATGGAGGTCGCCGGGGTGCGGTCGGCGCGGGTGCGGGTGCGCCGCAGGAAGGCCCGCGTGCGCGCGCTGGCGCACTTCCGGGAGCTGGACGACGTACGAACCGATCTCGGCGGCGTGCTCGACGACGCGGTGCGCGGGCTCGGGCTGGCCCGGCCGCCCGCCGTGTCGGTGCGGGTGGCGCGGCCCGGACGGAAGGGGTGAGGGCGGTGCTCAGGACCGTCGACCGTGTGCTGCTCGGGCTCGTGGGCCTGGTCCTGCTCGCCCTCGGCGGCGCCGTGCTCGCCGTCGGGTTCGGTGCCCCCGCGCCCTCCTGGTGGCTGCACGACGGGCCCCACGACGTGCTCCTCGGCGACGCCGAGCGGACCCGGTGGCGGGACGCCGGCTGGTGGTGGCCGGCCGTCATCGCCGTACTCGCCGTCCTGCTGCTGCTCGCCCTGTGGTGGCTGGTCGCCGTGGTGCGCCGCCGCCGGCTCGCCGAGGTCCTCGTCGACACCGGCGACGGCGAGGGCGCGGTACTGCGCGGCCGGGCGCTGGAGGACGTCCTCGCCCAGGAGGCGCGCCGGGTGGACGGGGTGGAACGGGCCAAGGCCCGGCTCACCGGCCGCCGCCACGCCCCGGCCACCCGCATGCGGCTGCTGCTCGCCCCCCACGTGGACCCCGGCACCGCCCTGGACGACCTCACCACCCGCGCCCTGACCCACGCCCGCGACTCGGCGCACCTCGCGGCACTCCCGGCGGAGGTCCGCCTCCACGGCGTCCGGCACCGGGCGGAGCGGGTCGGCTGACGACGCGCGACGAGCCCACCGGGTGCCGGGGGCGGCCGGACAACCGGGCCCGGCGGAGGAGCCCGCCCCGCCGCCGGCGGAGGGCGGCGGGTGACGGCCTAGAAGCCGTGCCGGACCCCGCCGTCCACCGGCAGCATCACGCCCGTCAGGTACGACGCCGCCGGGGACAGCAGGAACGCCGCCGCCCGGCCGAACTCCTCCGGGGCGCCGTAGCGGCGCAGCGGGATGCGCGACTCGGCCGCGGCCCTGGTCGCCTCCGGGTCGGCGGACATGCCGTCCAGCTCGCGCACGCGATCGGTGTCGACGCGGCCCGGCAGCAGGCCGACGACACGGATGCCGCGCGGCCCCAGCTCGTCGGCCAGGGACTTAGCGAAGCCGGCCAGCCCCGGCCGCAGGCCGTTGGAGATGGTCAGGCCCGGGATCGGCTCGTGCACCGAGCCCGACAGCACGAAGCCGATCACACCGCCGTCCGCCAGCTCGGCCGCCGCCGTCCGGGCCAGCCGCACCGCACCGAGGAACACCGTCTCGAACGCCGCCTGCCACTGCTCGTCCGTGTTGTCGGCGACGAACCCGGGCGGCGGCCCGCCCACACTGATCAGGACACCGTCGAAGCGGCCGAAGCGCTCACGGGCGGTCGCGACCAGCCGGCCGGCGGCCCCGGGGTCGGCGTTGTCGGCGGCCACCCCGACGGCGTCCGGTCCCAGCGCGTCGGCGGCGTCGGCGACGCTCCTCTCGTCCCGCCCCGTGACGACCACCTTCGCGCCGTCGGCGACCAGCTCGCGCGCGGCGGCGTTGCCCAGCCCCCGGGTGGCTCCCGTGACGACGTACACCCGGTCCTTCAGTCCAAGATCCATGGCCCTATCCTGCCCCCTCGTTCCCGTACAGGGCGAGGGCGGTGTTCACCAGGCCGATGTGGCTGAACGCCTGCGGGAAGTTGCCGAGCTGGCGGCCGGCCACCGGGTCGTACTCCTCGGCGAGCAGCCCCACGTCGTTGGCGAGCCCCGTCAGCCGCTCGAAGAGTTCCCGCGCCTCCTTCGTCCGGCCGGTCGCGTGCAGCGCGTCCGCGTACCAGAACGAGCACACCAGGAACGTCCCCTCGCTGCCCGGCAGACCGTCGACCGGGTCCCCTTCCGTGCTGTAGCGGCGCACCAGACCGTCGCGGGTCAGCTCCTCGCCGATCGCGTCGACCGTGCCGACGACGCGCGGGTCGTCCGGCGGCAGGAACCCCACGCGCGGGATGAACAGCAGGGAGGCGTCCAGCTCCCGCGAACCGTAGGCCTGGGTGAAGGTGTTGCGTTCCGGGTCGTAGCCCTTCTCGCACACCTCGCGGTGCACCTCCTCGCGCAGCGCGCGCCAGCCGTCCGGGTCACCGCCGCCCAGCTCGGGATGCGCCTCCAGCGTGCGCACCGCCCGGTCCAGGGCGACCCACGTCATCACCTTCGAGTGCACGAACTGCCGGCGCCCGCCGCGCACCTCCCACAGCCCCTCGTCGGGTTGCCGCCACGCCGTGGCGAGGAAGCCCATCAGGGCGCACTGCAGCTCCCACATCTGCGGCTGCGGGTGCATGCCCGCCAACCGGGCCAGCGACAGCGAGTCCATGACCTCGCCGTAGACGTCCAGCTGGAGCTGGTTCACCGCGTCGTTGCCGATCCGTACCGGCGTCGACTCGTCGAAGCCGGACAGCCACGGCAGCTCGAACTCGGGCAGCCGCCGCTCGCCCGCGAGGCCGTACATGATCTGCAGGTCCGCCGGGTTGCCCGCGACCGCGCGCAGCAGCCAGTCGCGCCAGGCCTCCGCCTCCTCCAGGTATCCGGCCGCCAGCAGGGCGCCCAGGGTGAGGGTGGAGTCGCGCAGCCAGCAGAAGCGGTAGTCCCAGTTGCGCACGCCGCCCGGTTCCTCGGGCAGTGAGGTGGTGGGCGCGGCCACGATGCCGCCGGTGGGTTTGTAGGTGAGCGCCTTCAGGGTGATCAGCGAGCGGACGACGGCGTCCCGGTGCGGACCGTCGTAGCGGCAGTGGGCGGCCCACTCCCGCCAGTCCTCGACGCTGTGCTCCAGCGAGACGTGGGGATCGATCAGCGGTGGGCGCGGCTCGTGCGAGGGGTGCCAGGTGAGGACGAACGCGACCTTCTCGCCCTCGGCGACCGTGAACTCCGCGTGGGTCGCGAAGTCCCGGCCCCAGCTGCGTACCTCGGGTTCGCTGCGCAGCCACGCCGAGTCCGGCCCGGCGACGGCCACGTGGTGTCCGTCGGTCCTGCGCACCCACGGGACGACCGAGCCGTAGTCGAAGCGCAGCCGGAGCACGCTGTGCACGGTGACCTCACCGCTCAGACCCTCCACGATGCGTACGAGGTCCGGGGCGCGGTCGCGCTGGGGCATCAGGTCGGTGACCCGCACCGAGCCGTCCTCGGTCTCCCACTCGGTGTCCAGGACGAGGGTGTCGGGCCGGTAGGCGCGCCGTGTGCAGCGCTCGGCGCCCGCGGGGGCGATGCGCCAGTGCCCGTTGTCCTCGTCGCCGAGCAGCTTGGCGAAGCAGGCGGCGGAGTCGAAGCGGGGCAGACACAGCCAGTCCACGGAGCCGTCCGTGCCGACGAGGGCCGCGGTCTGCTGGTCGCCGATGAGGGCGTAGTCCTCGATGAGTGGGTGCACGGGTTTCCGTCTTCCCGACGGGGGCCGGAGCAATCGGATCTCCTCGCGCGACGCCCGTCCGGCCCCGTGCCGGCCCGCACCGCCGCGGGCTGCACCACCTCCTGCTACACCGCCGCGGGCTCCGCCTCCGCGGTCTCCTCCTCGTTCTCCGCCGCCCGGTCCCGTGCCTCGCGGCGGAGAAGGACGAACCAGCCGATCGGGACGCCCGCGGAGAAGAGCCACCACTGGACGGCGTACGCCATGTGGTTGCCGATACTGTCGTGGTCGGGGGCCGCGATCAGCTCGGGCGTGCCGCCCTGCGGCTTCGGGGAGGTCAGCTCGACGTAGCCGCCGAGGACCTGCTTGCCGAGCCGCTCGGCCTGCTGCTCGCTGTTGATCAGCATGACCTGGCGGTCCGGCAGGCCCTCGACGTTCTTGATGCCGCTGTCCTCGGTCGTCTGGTCGGGCATCAGCCGGCCGGTGACGGTGATCTCGCCCTCCGGGGGCGCCGGGATCTTTGGGAACGCGGTCTGGCTCGCGCCGTTCGACGGGATCCAGCCCCGGTTGACCATCAGGATCTTGCCGTCGTCGAGGACGAAGGGAGTCAGGACGTGGTAGCCGACCCTGTCCTCAGCGTTGGTGCGGCGGCGTACGACGACCTCGTCGGCCGGGGCGAAGTGCCCCTTCGCCGTCACCCGGCGGTAGAGGTCCTCGTCCTCCACCTTCGCGCCCGGCGCGGTCATGGACTCGGCCGGCACGGGCTCCGCCGCCAGCGAGTCGGCGATCACCTTGTTCAGCGCGACCCTGTGCTCGTGGCGGTGCAGCTGCCAGAAGCCCAGCTCGATCATCGTCGGGATGAGCGCGAGCGCCACGAGGGTGAGGATCACCCACTGGCGGGACAACAGGAAGCGGTACACGCGTCGACGGTACCGTGCCGGGATCGGCCCCAGCGGGGGAGGGTCCCGCTGAGGACCGTGCCCCCGCGTCGCCGGGGACCGCGCGACCGGCCCGTCTCGGCGTCGCCCGGCAGTCGCGCATGGCCTCAGACCTTGTCGACGATCCCCGCTCTCCCCTCGGCGCGGGCGCAGTGGGCGCCGCAGTACCAGTGGCCCTCGACCTCGACGCCCTGCCCGATGATCTGCACCCGGCAGTGCTCGCAGATGGGGGCCATCCGGTGGATCGCGCAGGAGAAGCAGTCGAAGACGTGCACCGCTCCCTGGGCGTGGACCTCGAAGGTCATTCCGTAGTTGTTGCCGCAGACTTCGCATGTCGCCATGGGCCACAGGGTGGGCCGTCGCCGCTGTGCGGGCGAGCGGGCGCCGGGCGAGTCGTCCGGAATCACCCGTCCGTACGGCTCGCCCACGGCCCGCTTCGCGGCTCAGCCGTCCGCGGGCTCGACATCGGCGAGCAGTTGTCCGAACGCCGCCTCGTCCACCACCGGGGTGCCGTACTGGCGGGCCTTGACCACCTTGGACGTGCCGGAGTCCGGGTCGTTGGTGACCAGCAGGCTCGTCAGCCGGGACAGGCTGGTGGCGACGTGCAGCCCGGCCTCGGTCGCGCGGTCCTCCAGCAGGTCCCGCTCGACGGAGGTGTCACCCGAGAAGGCGACCCGCATGCCCTGCTTGAGGCGTTTGCCCTCTTCGTACCGGCCCGGGTTGGGATAGGGGCATGCGGGCCTTTTGCGTGCGGGGCGCCAACTGCTCTGCCGGTGACCGCCGTAGCCCGCCTGCTGCCCGATCCGGGGCGCGGGCCGGTCCGTCCACTCGGTCAGCGGCCGGCACTCGTGCAGCGGCAGCCGTACGCCGCCCGCCGCCGCGGCGAGCAGGCTCGGCCGGAACGCCTCCGCCAGCACGCGCGCGTCGTCCAGCGCGTGGTGCGCACGCTGCTGTACGACGCCGAAGTGCGCGGCCAGCGACTCCAGCTTGTGGTTGGGCAGCGGGAGTGCCAGTGCCTTGGAGAGCGCGATGGTGCACAGCCGTTGACGCACCGGTGCCTCGCGCTCAGCGCGCGCGTACTCGCGGGCGATCATCTGCCAGTCGAAGACGGCGTTGTGCGCGACGAGCACGCGCCCGTCGAGCCGGGCCGCGAACTCCTCGGCGATGTCCGGGAAGCGCGGCGCCCCCCGGAGCACCTCGCTGGTCAGGCCGTGTATCCACACCGGGCCCGGGTCCCGCTCCGGATCGACCAGCGTGTACCAGTGGTCCTCGACCTCACCGCGGGCGTCCAGCCGGTAGACGGCCGCGGAGATGATGCGGTCGTCGCGGGCCAGGCCGGTGGTCTCCACGTCGACGACCGCGTACCCCTTCGGGTACGCGGCCGGCCACGTCGTGGCGGACGACGCTGCGGTCGTGCGGTCTTCGAGCATGGTCCATGAGGATACGGGGCCCGACCGACAGCCCCGTCCGTCAGGTGCCCCGACGAGCCCGGCGGACCGTCGCCGCGTCAACTCCCTCAGGGCGGCGGCCCGGACACGGGCGGGTCGGACGCGGGGTGTCCCGGAGGCAGCCGGATCACCACCGGATCGGTACCGGAAGCGCCGTCAGCAGTCCCGACACCGCGACCACCACGCCCAGGACGGCCACCTCCGCGCGGGCGGGCGAGCAGGCGGTCAGCGGGTCGGCCGCGCGGCTCAGCCGCATCCTGGCCCACAGCGCGAGGGCGGCGACGCCGGCCACCAGGATCACCTTGGCGAGCAGGACCCGCCCGTACGCCGTGTCCGTCAACTGGTCGAGGATCGTGCCCGCCGGCATCCGGCGCAGCGAACTGCACACCCCGGTCGCCGTGACGGCCGCGAGCAGAACGGCCGCCACGCGCGCGTAGAGTCCCAGCAGGGCCGGACCCGCCGCGGCGCCCCGCCACCGGCGCAGGGTCCGCAGCGCGTACGGCAACCCGCCCACCCACAGCGACGCGCACGTCAGATGGACGAGGGTCAGACCGGAGCCGAGCAGCGGGCTGTACTCGGTCGTGGGGTGCGCGCGCAGCGCCTCCGCGACGATCACGGCGGCGGCCGGCCAGACCTGGAGACCCGGCCGGCGCGAGGTGGCGCACAGACCGGCCGCGAGGAACGCGTTGACCTCCAGGAGCGCGAGCTTGCCGTCGCGGGTCTCGTAGAGGCCGCCGACGTCGATGGCGGCGAGACTGTCCGGCACCAGATTGCCCGTGGCGACGACCGACGCCAGGCCCAGCGAGGCGACGAACCCGGCGACGGCCGCGTACGGCGACCAGCTGCGGGGCCGGTCCCCCGGAGCGTCGGGGAGCGACCGGGCCAGCCGGTTCACGAAGAGCTCGCCGACCGGAACGCTCAGCGCCGCGAAGAGCACCGTGCGCAGCAGCGCTATGCCGCCGGTGCCGGGCGCCTCGGCCTCCCCGGTGCCGTGCAGCGCGGGGGACGGGCCGAGGACGGGTATCAGCGCGGCCAGCACCACCAGCACCAGTACGGCCACGGTGCGGCCGGTGCCGGAGGGCCGCGCGTGCCGTCCGGTACCGGCGGTCCGGGACAGGGGTCGGGTCAAGGTCACCTCGAGATCTTCACCAGTTCCTCCGGATTCGGGCAAGTTCCGGAGAACGACTGGCGGTCCGGCAATCCGTACATCAGGACGCTTTCGGCCGCCGTGCGGTTCGGGAAGCCCGGGGCGACGATGAGGGACGCGTCACAGCCACCGCGCCGCGTCGGCGCCCCAGGGACCCGGCGGCCGGGACCAGTCGGCCGGGCCGCCCGTGAAGGAGACCGGCGGCAGCGCGTACCGCAGCCGCCCCAGCCGGCTGTCCCGCTCGGCGAGCCAGGGCTCCGGCCCCGCGTACGCCGCGCCGCCCGTGCCGGCGTTCTCGCCCGCGCCGCCTGCGCCGCCGGTGCCGCCCGGCCGGAGCCCGTCCGTCAGCCAGGCCGCGGTCCGCGCCAGTGCCACCCGGACGTGGCGGCTGCCGCCCTGGTACGACTGCTCGGTCAGCGCCCGCAGCACCCCGGCCGCCAGCAGGTACCCGGTGCCGTGGTCGAGGGCCTGCGCCGGCAGCACGCCCGGCCGCTCGGCCGTGCCCTCGACGACGGCGATCCCGGTGGCCACCTGCACCAGGCTGTCGAAGCCGCGCCGCCCGGCCCACGGCCCGTGGGTACCCCACGCCGAGAGTTGCGCCACGACCAGTCCCGCCCGGCGCTCGGCGAGCGCCTCGGGGGACAGCCCGAGCCGGTCCAGCGCGCCCGGCCGGTACCCGGTCACGACGACGTCGGCCGTGCCGAGCAGTTCCTCGAACGTCTCCCGGTCGGTCGTCAGGTCCAGCGTCGCGGACCGCTTGCCGAAGCCCGTGTCGGTCTGCTGGTCGGAGAGTTCGGGCAGCCCCGGCGGATCCACGCGCAGCACGTCCGCGCCCAGCAGGGCGAGCGTGCGGGTGGCGACCGGCCCCGCGATGACCCGGGTCAGATCCAGGACGCGCAGCCCGCCGGCGGGCAGCAGGGGAGAGGCGGAGGACGAAGGGGAGCACATGGATGAAGGGGATGAAAGGGGCGAAGGGGATGAGGGGGGTGAGGGGGAGGCGGACGAGGGAACCGACGGGAACACGCGCGCGGGGGACGCGTCGAGCCGCCCACGCTCCACCAACGGCAGCCCGGCCACCGCCTCGCCCTGCGAGGACGCCGCCCACTGCGCGGGCGTCCGCAACGCCACGGCCAGTCCGCCGGCCGCGTACACGGTCTCCTCGATCTCCCGGGCGGACCGCCCGGCGAGGACCGACTGCACCGCGGCCACGTCCTGAGGCACCCCCAGCGCGTCGAGCAGCCGTTCCCTGTGGTGCGGATAGTTCGCGTGCGTGCGTACCCATCCGTCGGCCGTCCGCCACAGCCGCGACAGCGGCGCGAACGACACCGGCTCCCGCCCGTCGACCCGCAGGTGCCGTTCACTGGTGAAGGCCGCGGCGACCGCACCGTCGTCCACCCGCACCCCGGGCACCTCCGCGAGCCCGGCCCGCCGTGCCCCCAGCTCGGCCGCGGCCAGCGCACACGCGGCGACGCAGGCACGCGCCGACTCCCGTACCGGAAGCCGCGCGTCGAGCGCTCCGGGGCGTGCGACCGCCGACACCCGGGAAACCAGCGCGGGGTCGCCTCCCAGCGCGGACCACACGTCCTCGATGCCTGTCATGGGAGGCACTGTGCGGCATCGGCCCGACCGGCAGGGCATGACGAGAATCACGCCGTCCCAGCCACCCCGGGTACCGGTACACCCGTGCCCCGCGCCCCGTCCGCGTACGTGTGCGGCGGGCCGGTCGACCGCCCCGGCCCGCCGCACGCGCGCGTGGTGCCCACCAGGCACCGGTCACGGAGCACCGGTCACCGGTCACCGGCGCCGGTCACCCCGGGGCACCGGCTACCGGGAGACCGCGTCCAGCGCGTCGGCCATGCCCCAGCCGTAGAAACCGTTGCGGTTCTTGGAGCCCTCGCACACCGCGTCGACCTTGCCGTCACCGTCGATGTCGTACGGCTTGGTGCACGGCGTGGCGTCGGCCTGGGCGTACAGCAGGGCCTTGACCACGGCGGGGGAGGCGTACGGGTGCGTCGACTTGATCAGGGCGGCGACACCCGCGGCGTGCGGCGACGCCATCGACGTGCCGGCCATGTAGCCCCACTTGCCGCCGGGCAGCGTGCCCAGGATCAACCCGCTGGTGGCCGGCGGTGCCGGCGTCTGGTAGGCCGTCGAGTCGCCACCGGGCGCGGCGATGTCGACGACACCCAGACCGTAATTGGAGAAGGACGACTTGAGGCCCTTCGCGCCGGTGGACGCGACGGTGACGACACCCGGCAGCTGGGTCGGTATGTCGTAGCACTCGGACGGGTCGATCACCCGGTCCGAGGGGGTGGAGTCGTTCGGGGAGGACGGGTCGGTGATCTCGTCGGCCGCGAGGTCGTAGTTCTCGTTGCCGGCCGCGGCGACGTTGACCGCGCCCTTCTTCTCCGCGTACCGCGAGGCCCGGGAGACGGCCTCGACGAGCGCCTTCTGGTCCGGGTCGTTCTTGCAGTTGAAGTACCAGGGGTCGGTGTAATAGCTGTTGTTGGTCACGTCGACCCCGTGCTCGGCCGCCCACATGAAGCCGCAGACCACGGCCTCGGTGTAGAAGAAGCCGTCGGGGTTGGACACCTTGATGCCCGCGACCTTCACCCCCGGTGCCACGCCGGTCATGCCGACACCGTTCTTGGCGGCGGCGATCTCTCCGGCCACGTGGGTGCCGTGCGGGCTCTCCGCCGCGCTCGGCCGCCAGGCGCCGTCGGTGGTGTCCGGCTTGCCCGCGACGCAGTTGACGGAGGCGTTCCGGTCGAAGTTCGGCGCGATGTCCGGGTGGGTGTCGTCCACGCCGGTGTCGATCACCGCGACGGTCACCTTCGCGCTTCCCAGCGACTTCTCGTGCGCCTTGTCGGCCTTGATGGCGGGCAGGTCCCACTGGAGGGACTGCAGCGGGTCCTGCCCCTCGGCGGCCTCGGCGGCGGCGAGCTCCCGGCTGGTGAGGACCTTCGGCGCGCCCGTGTCGGTCGTCGCGGCCGAGGGCAGCGGCGCGGTGCGCGTGGCACCGGCCGACTGCACGCCGCGCACCGTGCGGACGGTCTTGGCGAAGTCGGGGTTCGAGGAGTGGACGACGACCACGCCGATCCGGTCGTACGACGTCACGATCGTGCCGCCGGCCTCGGCTATCGCCCGCTTCACCTGCGCCGGGACGCCGTGCCCCGCACGGACGTTGACGACGTAGCTGAGGGAGGACGGGTCGGCCGTGGCCGTGGCAGGGGCAGCGGGCTCGGCGGCGGAGGCCGGGACACCCGGCAGGAAGGCCAGGGACGCGGCCACGGCCATGCCGGCCGGGACCGCGAGGGCGCGGCGGTGACGCGGGTGGGACGCTGTCATGTGCGATGTCTCCAGTGTGTTCGAGAGGAGGCCGAAGAAGCCGTCTGCGCGGGTCACTTCACCGCGCGCAGCGCGTTGACGATGCCGAAGCCGTAGAAGCCGTTGACGCGCTTGCCGCCCTCGCACGTCGCGTCCTGCGCGCCGTCCCCGTCCTGGTCGTAGGAGGCCGGGCAACCCGGGTTGTCCGCCTGGGCCTTCAGCAGTGCCTGCAGCGCGGCGGGAGAGGCGTGCCGGTACCTCGACTTCAGCAGCGCGGCGACACCGGCGGCGTGCGGCGCCGCCATGGACGTGCCCTGGAGGTAGGCGTACTCGTTGTTCGGCATGGTCGACAGGATGCGGCCGTCCTTCGACGGCGTGTCCGGGATCTGGTACCGCCGGTCGCCGCCCGGTGCGGCGATGTCCACGACACCCCGGCCGTACGAGGAGTAGTACGACTTCTCCTTGTCCACGCCCGTCGCGCTGACGGTGACGATGCCGGGCAACTGGGTCGGCACGTCGAAGCACTCGTGCGGGTCGATGGTCCGCGTCACCGGCGTGGAGTCGTCGGGGCTGGAGTCGTCGACGATCGCGTCGGAGTCCAGGTCGTGGTTGGAGTTGCCGGCGGAGGCGAGGTGCAGGGTGCCCTTGCGCTGGGCGTACAACTGGGCCCGGTTGACCGCGTCGACGATGGCGCGCTGGTCGGGGTCGTCCATGCAGTTGTACAGCCACGGGTCCACGTAGTAGCTGTTGTTCGTTATCTCCACGCCGTGGTCGGCGGCGAACACGAAGGCGCACACGACGTTCTCGGGGTAGAAGAGGCCGTTGTCCGGGTCGCTGACCTTGATGCTCGACACCTTCACGCCCGGCGCGACGCCGGCGACGCCGATGCCGTTGCGGGCGGCGGCTATCTCACCGGCCACATGGGTGCCGTGGTAGTCCTCGGCGGTGTACGGCCGCCAGGCGCCCTCGCTGGTGTCCGCCTTGCCGCCGACGCAGTTCGCGGACTGGGCGGCGGAGAAGTTCGGGGCGAGGTCGGGGTGGGTGTCGTCGACGCCGGTGTCGATGACGGCGACGGTGACCCCGGAGCTGCCGGGGTTGATCTTCGCGGCCTTGTCGGCGCCTATCGCGCGCAGGTCCCACTGGTCCGCCTCCAGCGGCTCGCCGGCCTCCGTGGCCGCGGAGGCCTTCGCGGTCCTCGCGGCCTGCTCGGCGGAGAGCCTCTCGGCGGCGCCCTCGTCCGTCGTCCCCGCGGCGGTCAGCGGCGCGGTGCGGGTCGCGCCCGCCGACTGCACGCCGGGGACCTTGCGTATCGCCGGGCCGAAGCCGGGGTCGGCCGAGTGGACGACGAGCACGCCGATCTTCTCGTACGCGGCCACCACCTTGCCGTCGGCCTCGGCTATCGCCCGCTTCACCGACGCGACCGTGCGCGGGTCCGTCCTCGTGTTGACGACGTACGCCAGGCCGGGCGCGTCCGCGGCCCCGCCGGCCCGCGCGGACTGTGCGGCGGACTGGGCGTGCGGGGCGGCCGAGGCGGCGGCCGGCAGGAAGCCCAGGGACGCGGTCAACGACAGCACGACCGGTACGGCGAGGGCGAGCCGCCGCCTGGAACGCAGATGAACCATGGGGTCTCCACATCATCCGGAAATGAGACCGGCCCGAGACACACGTGGTGCTCGGGCAGGTACATGACGCAGTGGTGCAGGGCGAAGCTATCTCCCGACGTCGCTGGTCAGCAATGACCCGCCGCGAGTGACTTCGGAAAGTGCTCCGGGGAGTTGAACCGCTGCCGCGGAGGCACCGTGTCGTTGGACAGGGTGCAAGAGCACGGTCAGCCCCCAGTGAGAACACCGAGGTCCAAGCCGTCATGTCCGTCGTACGAGGAGACTCCGTGGCCACCGACGCCCCGCCCCCCTCGAAAGAGGAACGCCCACTTCCGTCCGCCGAGGAGTTCTCCGCAGTGCAGCAGAGCGCTGAGTTCGCCGAACTGCGCCGCTCCTTCCGCTCCTTCGCCTTCCCGCTGACGATCGCGTTCGTCGCCTGGTACCTGCTGTACGTGATGCTGTCGAACTACGCCGGCGGCTTCATGGGCACCAAACTCTTCGGCAACATCAACGTCGCCTTCGTCTTCGGCATCGCCCAGTTCGTCTCCACGTTCCTCATCGCCTGGTGGTACTCGCGGCACGCCGCCGAGAAGCTCGACCCCAAGGCCGAGGCCATCAAGTCACGGATGGAGGGCGGCGCATGAGCCCCGCACCGCAGACCTTCCTCGCCGCCGACCTCGCCGCCAACGAGGCCAGCGAGCACCGGCCGCTCATCATCACGCTCTTCGCGGTCTTCGTCGTCGCGACGCTCGTCATCACCGTCTGGGCGGGCCGCCAGACCAAGGACGCCGCCGACTTCTACGCCGGCGGACGTCAGTTCAGCGCCTTCCAGAACGGACTCGCCGTCTCCGGCGACTACATGTCGGCCGCGTCCTTCCTCGGCATCGCCGGCGCGATCGCCCTCTTCGGCTACGACGGCTTCCTGTACTCCATCGGCTTCCTGGTCGCCTGGCTGGTCGCGCTGCTCCTGGTGGCCGAGCCGCTCAGGAACTCCGGCCGCTACACGATGGGCGACGTCCTCGCGTACCGCATGCGCCAGCGCCCGGTGCGCACCGCCGCGGGCACCTCCACGATCGTCGTCTCGATCTTCTACCTGCTGGCCCAGATGGCGGGCGCGGGCGTCCTGGTCTCGCTGCTGCTCGGCATCACCTCCGACGCGGGCAAGATCCTCATCGTCGCCCTCGTCGGCGTCCTGATGATCGTGTACGTCACCATCGGCGGCATGAAGGGCACCACCTGGGTCCAGATGGTCAAGGCCGTGCTGCTGATCGGCGGCACCGTCCTGATCACCTTCCTGGTGCTGCTGAAGTTCGACTTCAACATCTCCGACCTGCTCGGTACCGCCGCCGAGAACAGCGGCAAGGGCTCGGCCTTCCTGGAGCCCGGCCTCCAGTACGGCGCCACCGGCACCACCAAGCTGGACTTCATCTCCCTGGGCATCGCCCTGGTGCTCGGCACGGCAGGCCTGCCGCACATCCTGATCCGCTTCTACACGGTGCCCAACGCCAAGGCCGCCCGTAAGTCCGTCAACTGGGCGATCGGCATCATCGGCGCCTTCTACCTGATGACCATCGCCCTCGGTTTCGGCGCCGCCGCGCTCATCGGGCAGGACGAGATCATCGCCTCCAACCCGTCCGGCAACACGGCGGCGCCGCTGCTCGCCCTGCACGTCGGCGGCGTCGACTCGGCCTGGGGAGCGATCCTGCTCGCCACCATCTCGGCGGTGGCCTTCGCGACCATCCTCGCCGTGGTCGCCGGCCTCACCCTCGCCTCGTCCTCCTCCTTCGCGCACGACATCTACGCCAACGTCATCCGCAGGGGGAAGGCGACCGACAAGGAGGAGATGAAGGCGGCCCGCTGGGCGACCGTCTTCATCGGCATCGTCTCCATCGCGCTCGGTGCCCTGGCCCGCGACCTGAACGTGGCCGGCCTGGTCGCCCTGGCCTTCGCGGTCGCGGCCTCCGCCAACCTGCCGACCATCCTGTACAGCCTGTTCTGGAAGCGGTTCACCACCCAGGGCGCCCTGTGGTCGATCTACGGCGGTCTCATCGTCGCCGTCGGCCTCGTGCTCTTCTCGCCCGTGGTCTCCGGCGACCCGAAGGCGATGTTCCCCGACGTCGACTTCGCCTGGTTCCCGCTGAAGAACCCGGGCATCATCTCCATCCCGTTCGGCTTCCTCATGGGCTGGCTGGGCACGGTCCTGTCCAAGGAGAAGCCCGACGAGGCGAAGTACGCGGAGCTGGAGGTGCGGTCCCTGACCGGCACCGGAGCGCACTGAGCCGCGCCCCGCGCCACCGGGCACGCGGCCGCTCGTAGATCCCTACGACGCGGCCGCGTCCCGCGTCATGGGGATCGGGCCACTGCCGTTGTCGGACCGGTCACGTACGCTCGCAGGTGTCGGAGGACGGAAGTGCTCCGCCGAACCGCGACGAGGGAGGGGGCCCACGTGCTCATCGACACCTACGGCCGAGTGGCGACCGACCTGAGGGTCTCGCTCACCGACCGCTGCAACCTGCGGTGCACCTACTGCATGCCCGAAGAGGGCCTGCAATGGCTGGCCAAGCCCGACCTGCTCACGGACGACGAGATCGTCCGCCTCGTCGGCATAGCGGTCACCTCCCTCGGCGTCGAGGAGGTCCGCTTCACCGGCGGGGAGCCGCTGCTGCGCCCCGGCCTGGTCGGCATCGTCGAGCGCGTCGCCGCCCTCGAGCCGCGCCCCCGGATGTCGCTGACGACCAACGGCATCGGCCTGAAGCGCACGGCGACGGCCCTGAAGGCCGCGGGCCTGGACCGGGTCAACGTCTCCCTGGACACCCTCCGCGCGGACGTCTTCAAGACCCTCACCCGCCGCGACCGCCACCAGGACGTCCTGGAGGGCCTCCGGGCCGCCCACGAGGCCGGACTGACCCCCGTGAAGGTCAACACCGTCCTGATGCCGGGGCTCAACGACGACGAGGCCCCCGACCTGCTCGCCTGGGCCGTCGAGCACGACTACGAGCTGCGCTTCATCGAGCAGATGCCCCTGGACGCCCAGCACGGCTGGAAGCGCGACGGCATGATCACCGCCGGGGACATCCTCACCTCGCTGCGCACCCGCTTCGAGCTCACCGCCGAGGGCTCCGAGGAGCGCGGCTCGGCCCCGGCCGAGCGCTGGCTGGTGGACGGCGGACCGCACCGCGTCGGCGTCATCGCCTCCGTCACCCGCCCGTTCTGCTCCGCCTGCGACCGCACCCGCCTGACCGCCGACGGCCAGGTGCGCACCTGCCTGTTCGCCCGCGAGGAGACCGACCTGCGCGCCGCCCTGCGCTCCGACGCCTCCGACGAGGAGATCGCCCGCATCTGGCGGCTGGCCATGTGGGGCAAGAAGGCCGGCGCCGGCCTCGACGACCCGGCCTTCGAGCAGCCCGACCGGCCGATGTCGGCGATCGGGGGCTAGCCGCAATGCCGGTGACTTAGTTGGCCTGCTCTCGTTGGTTGTGGTGTGGCGAGGGTGGGGCAGGTCAAGTCGCCTGCGGGTGAGCGGTTGTCGGACCGGATTGCGATTGGGGTGCTGACGCGGGCGTTTCCGCCGCAACTGATCGATGAGGTGGTCGCGGAGACCGGGCGGGGCGAGCTGC
>NZ_JAGMUE010001145.1:0-647 GCF_019049165.1 Streptomyces sp. AC627_RSS907 | reverse complement strand
CTGCACCCGCGGGTGATCTACGGCGGTCCCGGTGGCGAGGCCGAGCTGTACGGCCTGTACTTCACCGACGACGGCCAGCACCAGGAGCACCGGCTGTTCGTGGACCACGACACCCCGCACTGCCGGAGCAACGTGGTCTACAAGGGCGCGCTGCAGGGCCAGGACGCGCACGCGGTGTGGATCGGCGACGTGCTCATCCGGGCCGCGGCCGAGGGCACCGACACCTACGAGCTCAACCGGAACCTCGTGCTCACCGACGGTGCGCGCGTGGACTCGGTGCCGAACCTGGAGATCGAGACCGGCGAGATCGTCGGCGCCGGCCACGCCTCGGCCACCGGCCGGTTCGACGACGAGCAGCTCTTCTACCTGATGGCGCGCGGCATCACCGCGAATGAGGCCCGGCGCCTGGTCGTCCGTGGCTTCTTCGCCGAGCTGGTCCAGCAGATCGGCATCCCGGACGTCGAGGAACGCCTGCTCAGCAAGATCGAGGCGGAGCTGGAGGCGTCCGTCGGATGAGCGCCCCGTTCGTACGGGCTTGCGCGCTGAGCGAGCTCGAAGAGGACACCCCCAAGCGCGTCGAGCTGGACGGCGTGCCCGTCTCGATCGTCCGCACCGAGGGTGAGGTGTTCGCGATCAACGACATCTGG
>NZ_JAGMUE010001144.1:0-559 GCF_019049165.1 Streptomyces sp. AC627_RSS907 | reverse complement strand
ACCTGGACCAGCCCCTAGACCTGTTCCCGGAAGCCGGGGACGCGCTGAACTTCGCGACGTTCGCGGAGCTGGTGGAGCGCGCCGCCGCGCTGCTGCTCGGCGCCGGCGTGCTGCCGGGAAACCGGGTGCTCGTCGTCAAGCGGGCCAACTTCGACGTCATCCTGCTGGCCTTCGCCTGCGCCCGGATGGGCGCGGTGCCGATCCTCACCCACCCCGACGTCGGGCCGACCTCGCTCGGCCTGCACGTGCGGCGCGGCGAGCCGGCCGCGATCGTCACCGACGCGGACACCGAGTCCGCGGGCGCGCTCGACGAGGTGGGCGCGGCGCTGCCGCCGCGGCTCTACGTCGGCAAGCCCGGCCGGCACGGCGAGGCGCTCCAGGACCAGCCGCCCGGCGAGCTGCCGCACTCGATCGTGCCGCCGCGCGACGCGCCGCAACTGGTCACGCACAGCTCGGGCACCACCGGCGTGCCCAAGCTGGTGCTGCACACCGTGGAGAGCTTCGCCGGGCACGCCAAGCCGCAGGTCAACTTCCTGCGCGGGGTGCGGCTGCGGCAGCC
>NZ_JAGMUE010001143.1:0-764 GCF_019049165.1 Streptomyces sp. AC627_RSS907 | reverse complement strand
CGGCCGAGATCCGCGACCCGCTCCTGCGGGAGGCGTACGCGCTGTGCGAGACGGTCCTCCAGGAGGAGAACCACGCGTCCCACATCTGGATGCGCGACCAACTGCCGCCCGACCGGCGACCGTACTGGGACGCCATGATCGCCTTCTGTGGACACGCGGACGACCTGGTGGACGCGCTCAACGTGCCGCTGGCGGAGCGGCTGCGCCGCTACGACGCGTTCACCCAGGACTTCTTCCGCATGCTGCACGCCACGCGGCGGGCCGACCCCGCCACCGTGCTCGGCCCGCTGCCCGGCGCGCCGGGCCAGCGCTCCGCCGGGGACGGAGTACGCCTGGTGTCGCTGGCGTTCTGCGACTTCGTCCACACCTGGCGGCTGTGCGAGACGGGCGTCCGCCAGGCCGGTCAGGCGCTGCGGACGGACATCACCACCGAGGCGTACGACACGGCGCACGCGCTGGAGGAGTACATGCTCGGCGTCAGCGGCGAACCCGCGCGTTGGCTCGCCGTCCTGCTCGGGCAGCGCGGTCAGGATCTGCCGGACGGGGCCGAGAACGCGGCGATATCGTGGGGGTTCGGGCTCCAGACGCTGGACTTCCTGCTCGACATCGAGGAGGACCTGCGGCTGGGCAAGCTCTACGTCCCCCTCGATGACCTGCGCCGCTGTGGCCTGGAACGCGCCGAGTTGGAGTCGACCGTCGCGGCCCGACAGACCTCGCAGCCACTGCGTGACCTGGTCGGCTGCCAACTGGAGCGCGTGCGCCGC
>NZ_JAGMUE010001142.1:0-919 GCF_019049165.1 Streptomyces sp. AC627_RSS907 | reverse complement strand
GCTGTGGCGGGCGACTTGGTCGCGCTGACAGGAGTCAACAAGCACTTCGGCGCGCTGCATGTGCTCCAGGACATCGACCTGACCATCGCCCGCGGCGAAGTCGTCGTCGTCATCGGGCCGTCCGGGTCCGGCAAGTCCACGCTGTGCCGCGCCATCAACCGACTGGAGACCATCGACTCCGGCACCATCACCATCGACGGAAAGCCGCTGCCGCAGGAGGGCAGGGAACTGGCCCGGCTGCGCTCGGACGTCGGCATGGTCTTCCAGTCCTTCAATCTCTTCGCCCACAAGACCGTGTTGGAGAACGTGACGCTGGGCCAGATCAAGGTCCGCAAGGTCGAGCGGAAGGCCGCCGAGACCAAGGCGCGGGCCCTGCTCGACCGGGTCGGCGTCGGCACCCAGGCCGACAAGTACCCCGCGCAGCTCTCCGGCGGCCAGCAGCAGCGCGTGGCCATCGCCCGCGCACTGGCCATGGACCCGAAGGTGATGCTCTTCGACGAGCCGACCTCGGCCCTCGACCCAGAGATGATCAACGAGGTCCTCGAGGTCATGCAGCAGCTCGCCCAGGAGGGCATGACGATGATCGTCGTCACCCACGAGATGGGCTTCGCGCGCTCCGCCGCGAACCGCGTGGTCTTCATGGCCGACGGCCGCATCGTCGAAGAGGCGACGCCGGACCAGTTCTTCAGCAACCCCCGCAGCGACCGGGCCAAGGACTTCCTGTCGAAGATCCTGCACCACTGACCGCCCCCCGCTCGACGACGTAAAGGACATTCACCATGAAGCTCCGCAGGACTGCAGCGGCGGCGGCCGTCGTACTGGCCATGGCCGTGACGGCGACGGCGTGTGGCAAGGAGGGCAGCCCGGACGACGACAAGAAGGACAAGGACGCCCCGAAGCTCTCCTACGAGGTCAACAC
>NZ_JAGMUE010001141.1:0-628 GCF_019049165.1 Streptomyces sp. AC627_RSS907 | reverse complement strand
GCGCCGGGGACGAGCGCGGCGAACACCTCGACCAGCAGGGCCAGGCCGTACCCCTTGTACGCGCCGGTCTCCGGGCGCCCGCCGAGCCAGGTCGGGAAGCCGTCGCCGCGGTCGAGCGCGTGCGGGTCGGTGACCGGCTGGCCCTGCGCGTCGGTGAGCCAGCCCTCGGGTATGGACTGGCCCGCGCGCGCGGCCTGGCGGATCTTGCCGGTGGGCACGGCCGTGGTGGACATGTCCAGGCAGTACGGGGGCAGGTCGGGGCCGGCCGGGGACGCGATGCTCATGGGGTTGGTGCCGAGCATCGCGACCTTGCCGCCCGGCGGCCTGGCGATGCGCTGACCGCCGCAGTTGGAGGCCAGGATGCCGACCATGTCGCGCTCGGCGGCGCGCAGCGTGTGGTGCCCGGCGCAGCCGAAGTGGGTGGCGTCGCGCACCGAGACCAGGCCGATGCCGTACTCGGCGGCCCGCTCGGCTGCCAGGTCGATCGCCTCGCTGGCCAGCCACAGGCCGAGGCCCTTCTTGCCGTCCAGGAGCACGGAGGCGCCCTTGTCGGCGAGCACCTCGGGCTCGGCGTCGGGCTCGACCCGCTTGTCGTCGAAGAGCGGCAGGTAGAGCCGGGTCAGGTTGG
>NZ_JAGMUE010001140.1:0-586 GCF_019049165.1 Streptomyces sp. AC627_RSS907 | reverse complement strand
CGCGAGCGCGATGTCCTGGCCCGGGGTGTAGCCGGCCTTCTTGATGGCCTCGACGATCAGGTCGAGCGCCTCGCGGTTGGAGTCCAGGTTCGGCGCGAAGCCGCCCTCGTCACCGAGGCCGGTGGACAGGCCGCGCTCCTTCAGGACGCCCTTGAGGGTGTGGTAGACCTCGGCACCCCAGCGCAGGGCCTCGGAGAAGGACTCCGCGCCGATCGGGGCGATCATGAACTCCTGGATGTCCACGTTGGAGTCGGCGTGCGAGCCGCCGTTCAGGATGTTCATCATCGGCACCGGGAGCTGGTGCGCGTTCGGGCCGCCGAGGTAGCGGAAGAGCGGCAGGTCGGACGCCTCGGAGGCGGCGTGCGCGACGGCCAGCGAGACGCCGAGGATGGCGTTGGCGCCGAGCGAGGACTTGTCCGGCGTGGCGTCCAGGTCGAACATGGCCTGGTCGATCAGGCGCTGCTCGGTGGCGTCGTAGCCGACCAGCTCCGGGCCGATCTGCTCGATGACCGCGAGCACGGCCTTCTCCACACCCTTGCCGCCGTAGCGGGCCTTGTCGCCGTCCCGCAGCTCAAGGGCCTCGAAC
>NZ_JAGMUE010001139.1:0-700 GCF_019049165.1 Streptomyces sp. AC627_RSS907 | reverse complement strand
CCACATGCCGTGCGAGTCGGCGGCCGGGTCGCCCCAGCGGCCGGTGAGGGCCGTGGGGATGCCGAACTGCACGAAGTTGGCGTCCGAGTCCGTGACCGGGCAGCCGATGGCGCGCAGCTCGGTCACCAGCCGGTCCCGCTCGCCCTTGAGCTGCTCGACGTACCCGAGCAGCGTATCGGTGTGGTCGAGGGCGGCCAGCGCGGTGGCCTGGGTGACGGCGGACAGGTGGTAGGGCAGCCGCACCAACTGCACGGCGTCCACCACGGCCGGGTCGGCGGCCAGGTAGCCCAGGCGCAGCCCGGCCGCGCCGAACGCCTTCGACATGGTGCGGCTGAGCACCAGCCGTGGCCGGCCGGCGATCAGCGGCAGCAGCGAGGGCTGGTGGCTGAACTCGCCGTACGCCTCGTCGATCACCACCAGGGCGCCCCGCTCGCGCGCGGCCTGCCCCGCCTCGTACAGGGCGAGCACGGTGTCCGCGGCCACGGCGGTGCCGGTCGGGTTGTTCGGCGAGCAGACGAAGACCACGTGCGGGCGCAGCCGGGCGATCTCGGCGGTGGCGGCGGCCACGTCGATGGTGAAGTCCGCGCGCCGGGGCCCGGAGACCCAGCCGGTGCCGGTGCCGCGCGCGATCAGAGCGTGCATCGAGTACGAGGGGTCGAAGCCGATCGCGGTGCGGCCCGGCCCGCCGAAGGTCTGCAGG
>NZ_JAGMUE010001138.1:0-630 GCF_019049165.1 Streptomyces sp. AC627_RSS907 | reverse complement strand
GGGGGAGTGCTGAACCCCTGGAGGCTGCGGCTGCTCAGCCAGTTGGACGCGCTGGGCACCGTGCGCGCGGTCGCCCAGGCCGCCAACCTGAGCCCGTCGAGCGTGTCCCAGCAACTCGCCGTGCTGGAGGCCGAGACGCGCACCCAGCTCATCGAGCGCACCGGCCGTCGCGTGCGGCTGACCCCGGCCGGGCTGATCCTGGCGCGGCGGGCGCGGGCGATCATCGACCACATGGGCACCGTCGAGGCGGAGCTGCGCGGCTTCAGCGCGGAGCCCGCCGGCTTGGTGCGGCTCGGATCGTTCCAGAGCGCGATCCACACCATGGCCGTGCCGGCGGTGACCCGGCTCGCGCGCGCCCACCCGCACCTCGACGTGGAACTGCTGCAACTGGAGCCGCACGAGAGCATGCCCGCGCTGCGCGGCGGCGACGCGGACCTCATCATCACCACCACGGACTTCGACGAGTTGCCGCTCGGGCCCGACCTCGACCTCGTGCCGCTGGCGACGGACCCGATCCTGCTGGTCGTCCCGCCCGGACACCCCGCGACCGAGGACGAGGTCGTGGACCTCGCGGCGTACGCGGACGAACCCTGGTCGTTCGACATGCCGCAGTCGTACATGGCCAACCTC
>NZ_JAGMUE010001137.1:0-650 GCF_019049165.1 Streptomyces sp. AC627_RSS907 | reverse complement strand
ACGGGGGTCACACAGAACCACGCCCGTGCCCGGAACCCGCCGAACTGCTCGCTCTCCACCTGCACCCGTACGATGCCCAGCCCCTGGATGACCACCTTCGAGGCGGGGGTGGTGGAGGCCACCTTGAGCCAGGAACCCTCCGTACGCAGCCGGGAGGTGGTCTGTAGGCGCTCACCCTCGAACGTCGGCGCCTCGATGATCTCGTGGTGGTAGCCGTGGATCGGGTAGAAGTGCCCGTAGTCCACGATGTTCTCCATGACCTCCTGCGGGTGGTCGAGGCGCACGTGCCGCCCGCAGTACGGCTTGGCGAAGCCGGCCGGCGGCAGCGTCTCGATCTCCCACGAGGGCGGCTCACCCAGGGAGTGCCGCCACACGAAGATCATGCCGTCCAGCTCCCGACACTCCAGCCCGGTCAGCCGGGCCCTGGGCGGCGGCGTGCCGTACCCGGTCGCCACGCACCCGCCGTCGGCGTCGAAGCGGAAGCGGTGGAACGGGCAGACGATCTCCTCCCCCTCCACGGCCCCGCCGTGCCCCAGGTGTGCGCCCAGGTGCGGGCAGTACGGCTCGATCGCCCGCAGTCGCCCGGAGCGCGTCCGGTAGAGCACCACGTCCGCCCCGGCCAGCCGCCGCGTCACGACGCCCCCCGGCGG
>NZ_JAGMUE010001136.1:0-594 GCF_019049165.1 Streptomyces sp. AC627_RSS907 | reverse complement strand
GAGGCCACCACGGCGTCGTTGGCCGCGCTGCGGGTCTTGCCCGGGCCGCCGCGCTCCAGCAGGTCGAGCGAGGGCAGCGCGTACGTGATGTCGCCGGCGAGCTGCAACTGCTCGGCGCGCGGCTGGAGGCCGCCGGGGCGCTCGGGCAGGTCCGGCGGCTCGGGCGTGGCGCGGGTGAGGTCGGGCACCTGCTCCACGGCGTTGCCCTGCTGCCCGCCCGCACCGTCGCGGTCCGCGCCCTGGCCACCCCGCGTGCCACGCGCGCCGGGCAACCCCGCGCCGGAGTCGGTGCTGATGCCGCTGCTGAGCCCGGCGACCAGCGGCGAGGGCTGCACGCCGTGCAGCACCGCCCCGTCCAGCGAGGCGGCGGCGGCCGCCGCCACGTCCACCGCGTCCATCGGCCTGCTCTGCGGCGGCTCCACGTCGTCGGTGTCCGCGGCGGCGGCGGCCCGGCGGGGCCTGCGCCGCTTGCTGAGCGCCTCCTCCTCCGCGCGCTCCGCGTCCGCCGCGCCCTCGTCGCCCCCGCGCGCGCCCCGCCGGGGGCGCCGGGCGGGCGCCTGCCGCCACTGGTCCGCGTACTCCTCGTCGTCGTAC
>NZ_JAGMUE010000011.1:0-45642 GCF_019049165.1 Streptomyces sp. AC627_RSS907 | reverse complement strand
CCGGCCGAAGAGCCGGCGGGTCCGCTACGCTCCCCCGCCTCAACGGTCCTTCCGGCTGCGCCTCCAGAACCTCGGGGCCCGCTGACGCGGGCCGGGCTGGCTACTGGGGGCGAGGGGAGCTCGTTCGTGTGGGTTCCAATGTACAGCGTACATCAGGTTGATGCAGCATGTACCATTGGCGGAAACACGGGACACCCCCAACCACCTGCAACTTTGATGCAAGGTCAGCTCCGAAGTTCAATTCCCATCAACTCACGCGAGGATTAAAGAATTGGGAAGCTGCGGACCCGAGCCACAGAAAGGTACCTCAAATAGCGGAAAGCTCGAATTCTGGCGTGCGGAGGTACCGGAGCCGAACGGCCCCCCGGGCCGGGCAGCGGAACCACCCACCGGCACCAACCACGCTTCCTGGCTTTTGAGCGTCTCGGCTGGTACCACCCGAGACTCAGAGCCGCTGGTGCCGTCCACAGCCCGCAGAGGGCCGACGAGGCCGCACGCGAAGCCGCGCGCGCCACGACGGGGTCCGGCTCGACGGACTCTGACGCTGTTGCTGATGGGCGGATCCCACGGCGTGGCGGTACTTGATCGAGGCGGGGAGAACCGGTATCACGCGCGCGCACGCTCTAGAGGCAAGAGCCGCGCGTTTCCGCAGGTCAGGGAGTTGAGTTCGGAAAGATATGTCAGCCCTGGACTGACATATCTCGGTCGGGACGTCAGCCGGTCCTGACCGATCAACATGGTTTCGTGGCAGTAGTGCCACGAAACGGCGCACGGTGCGTCAGTGGGGCTTCGACCCTGATCTGGAAGCGGAGGTCAGTCCAGGGCTGACGTACGGGTGACTTTCGTGTCGACGCTGCCGCGTTTTGGTGGCACTACTGCCACGGTTCTTCGCTATGGTTCTGGCACCACGACGATCAAGGAGGCAGCGACCCGATGAGCTCAGGGCCCCTGGACGGCAGTGCAGCGCCGAAGCTGCCCGGCGCCCCGTCCCGTCGTCGGCGGCGCCCGAAGCCGCCGCCCACCGCCTACAACCGATCCTCCGGTTCCACCATCGAGCTGCCCGTCGGCCACGCCGCCCAGGTCTTCCCGGTCGGCTCCAGTACGGGGTTCATCGGCGAGGCGTTCTCCATGGACAGCCTGGAGTTCATGCGCTGGGCTGCCGTCCGCTACGACGACGACCGGTTCGTGCTCGTGGTGCTGTTCCACCTGATGGGCTCGCAGAAGCCGGGCGGTCTGATCGAGGCCAAGCACGAGGACGTCGCCGAGGCCCTTGGATACAGCCGGCCTCACATCAGCCGCGTCTTCAACGTCCTGGAGGCCGACGGCGCGCTGCGCAGGCTCCAGCGGGGCCTCTACCAGCTCAACCCGGCCGCGTCGCTCAGGGGCGGGCTGAGGGAGCCGCAGAAGGGCGAGAAGAAGCGCTCCAAGGCGGGTATGAGTGACAGGGTGGAGCAGCTGGACCTGCTGCGCGAGATCATGGAGGACCCGGACGCGCCCGACGCGTTCCGGGCGATGGCCGCTCCCGGCGCGAAACTGGAAGTGCGCAAGAAGTCGGATGGGAAAGGGAAGGCCACGTCATGACGTCCGCTGCCGAGGAATGGGTTCCGCGCCGTAACGTGCTGTGGGGCAGCTTCAACGGTCTCGCGTACGTCCCGCGGCTGCCTCCCACCGCCTACACCCTGCTGCTGCACATGATGACCGAGCAGGAGCCGGGCGGCCTGGTCGTCGCCACGCACGACGAACTCGCGGCCGGCCTCGCGATGGAGCGCGGCATGATCAGCCGCGCCATGCCGCACCTGGTCGCCGCCCGGCTCGTCACCGTGGTTCGTCGCGGGCGCTTCCAGCTCCACCCGATGATCTCCGCGTTCAACGACCCACGCGAGCAACAGCGGGCCATCAAGGCCTTGCCCCGGGACATGCGACTGGACGTCGGCGACTTCGAAGACGAGTACGAGCGTCGCTTCCAGCTCCACCTGGACGAGAAAGCCCGCAAGGCCGAAGCCAAGGCCAAGGGCAACGTCACGCCCATCACCAAGACGCCCCGCCTCAAGCGCGTCCACTGACCCAGCCGCCCGGCCGGGCAACACGGCGCTGCACCCCAGGTGCAGCGCCGTGTTCGCGCCCGGAGCAGTACATCGTTCCCCTCCAGGAGAAGGCACAGGTCAGCGGAGCGCGGCCCGAGTTTCGGTAGCACCAGGAGAACCGTCTTGTTCCGGTCCTCCAGAACAAGGGGTGTTGGTAAGAACCCTGCGACCAGCCGCAACCGGCGTTACGTCTACACCGTCGTTGCGTAGCAGAAGTTTCCGCAAGCTGGAGTTCACGATCATGGCTCTCTCAGCCTCTTCTCTGCACAAGACTCGGTCCGGGACGCACCCGGCATCAGGGGAAGGCAGAGGATGGACACGACCACGATCGTGATCACCGTCGGCTCGGTCATCAGCGTCAAGGCGTTCGCGTTGTGGGGGCTCTGGTTGCGCCTGCGCTGGAGGTCGCGCCGTGAGCAGTACCGCCACGACTACCTTCTGGGTATCGCGGAGAAGGTGGCCGCCGGCAGCCGGGTGGAGCTCGATGACCAGGACCGTGACGGTCACCGGCTGCGGGTGAGCATCTCCCGCGCTGAGGTACACGGGGAGGATGCGGCAGCGTGAGTGTCCACGATCCGGGGGACGGCCTTGAGTACCCCGCCGTCGCACCCGCGACACGGGACCAGCCGGACCCGCGGCACGACGTACGGCAAGCGAAGGACGAGGCGTTCAGCGCCTTCTACCGCGCCACGGTCCGCTCCTTGGTGGGGTTCTTGGTCAACCAGGGCGCCGGCGTGCATGTCGCAGCGGACATTGCCCAGGACACCATGCTCTCCGCCTACGAGCGCTGGGACACCATCGGTCATCCCCGGGCATGGGTGCACATGGTCGCCTCCCGCGCGCTGCTCCGCAGGATCGCCTCCTGCGAGGAGCAGCCCGTGGAACAGCTACCGGAGCCGACGTCACTACTGGCCGACCCGGACGCGATCAAGGCCTGGGAGGACCGCCACGACCTGCTGCCCCTGCTGCGCAGCCTGCCGCCCCGGCAGCGCCAGGTTCTGGCCTGGGCCCTGTCCGGCTTCACCCCCGGCGACATCGCCGAACAACTCGGTATGAGCGACGACGCAGTACGCGCCAGCCTCTACAAAGCCCGCCGCACTGTGGCAGAAGCAATCAAGGAACGGGAGGAGGGACAGTGACCGACCACCCCACGCACGACTACGACAGCCAGGCCGTCAGCGACAGGCTCGCCCGGCACCAGCACAACCTGGACGACGTCCTCGACATCGAAGCTGGCCTGCGGGAAATCCTCATCCATTCCCGCCACGACACCGCCGTCGATGCCCTCGGCACCGTCCTGAACACCGAAGCCGGACTCGCCGGCATCCTCCCACCTACACCCCAGCCCCAGGCGTCCGACACATCCGGCACACACCGCCACCCCCCCACAAGGGACTTCCTTCCCACGCTCAGCCCCGCCGAACGCATGGCTCTACGCGGGCACCGGGACGTCAAAGCAGCACAACGCGCCCTCGTCCTCGTCCTCGACCTCGACCTCGACCTCCCCCACGTCCTCGACCGCGCCCTCGACCGCGCCCGCGCCCTCGACCGTACCCTCGCCCGCGTCCGCGTCCGCATCCGCGATCGCGCCCGTGCCCTTGCCCACGACCTCGACCTCGCCCGTACCCGCGACCGCGACCGCGACCTCGCGCGCGACCTCAACCTCGCCCGCGACCGCGCCCGCGACCTCGCCCGCGACCTCCCCCACGCCCTCGACCTCGACCTTGCCCGCGAGCGCGCCCTCGACCTCGCCCGCGGCCTCAGCCTCGCCCGCGTCCGCCGCAACGACGGCCTCCGCGATCACGCTCGTGCCCGTATCCTCGCAGACACCCATGCCCTCGTCCGCGACCTCGACCGTATCCTCGACCTCGCCCTCATCTACTTCCTCGACCTCGCCCGCGCCCGCGACCTCACCCGCGACCTCTTCAGTGAGATCCGTACCAATGAGGTTTGCCGGGCCATCGGCTTGGCCCTGCACCGAGAACCCCCGGTACTCGATGCCGCATCGGTGCTCACGCTCCTGGACGACTTCACCCATGACGACCTGCGCGACACTGACCTGAGGGGCATCGACTTGAGCGGAGTGCATTGGTCGATGCGCACTCAATGGTCCCCGGTTGTAGACATCGAAGCCCTCAAAGCCCGCTCGGACGAGACGCCGCCTGGAAGCGGGATCTGGATCGTCCGGTCCGGAACCACAACCGTCCGCGACTTCGCCGACCTGACATGAGAGGCCGATCCCAGGTCATCACGCGGCGTGTTCAGGACCCCCGGCCAGCGAAGTCCCAGAACAGATCCTGCTTACAGCTGGTCACAGGGTTCTTACCGGCAGCCCAACAAGAGCCGACGGTCGCCGAGGAGCGCGTGCGTCGTTCCCCTCCAGGGGAATGACGCAGGCAGGACGGCCCGCACGAGCGTTCCCGGAAGGTCGTGCCGCGCGTTGCTCGCCCGAGCGTCGACCGTCGCGGTACGAGTGGGGGCGTGACCCACAACTTCGGCCTCCACTTCACCCAGGAACTCGTCCAGCGCTACAGCTTCTTCCCTGGGGGCCTTGCCCAGCGGTACCCCTTTCTTCCCAAGGAGTGGCCCGAGAGCACGGAGCAGGTAATCCCGTTTTTCGTGATCGTCGTCAACGCGCTGGGCACGGACGACGCCATGCGGTGGTTCGACGCGGCCCGTACGGCCCACCGGAGCGTGGTGACCGCTGACGAAGCTGGCACCCACCAGTTCGGCTTCGCCGCCTACCTGGGCAAGGAGATTGGCATTGCTCGTGACCCATCTCTTGCCATCGTGGCTGCGTGGGAGGCGATCAAGGCGCTGTACGAGATCACCTGCCGGGACGCGAGAGCCGACGTCGACGCTTACTTCGAGTGCGCGCTGCGGGCCTGCTCGCGCGGCAGTGGCCGGCTCACCAGCTCGCCGGGTGCAGCAGCCGCGACCGCATAGCCGTCCGAGAGGCAGCAGGCGCCTGCTGCCCGGGTAAGGCCGGCCTTGCTGCCCGTGCAGCACTCGTGTGCCGTCTGGATCGTGCGAATGCTGCGCTGTGCTGTGCTCCTACGCTGCGCTGCGCTCCTACCGGACATGCAGCACCAGGTTGAGTCTCCTTCCCCCTGAGAGGGGCAGGGCACTTCACCGCCCCTCGAAGCGCTGTGCGCCGCTGTGAGCGCCTTTCAGGGCCTTGATCGTCGCTCGGGGAGCCCGGAGGGCGTCAGAACGCCGCAGACGGCCGTACAGCGCCGGGAAGGATCATGTGCGCCGGACGGGTGGGGTGGGCCTCGGTGCAGGTGGCGGCGGATGATGGGTGCCCGCGCAGCGAGCTTCGCCCTCAGGGGGAGAGATTTACAACCCGCACATAGGTACTACCTGTAGTACCTACCAATGGGGTGCAAGGCCGTCCCCAGACGGGGCCGCGCCGAGCCGCCGGCGCAGCGTCCGGAGGTCAGGGTGCAAGGCGGGCTCAACGGCAAACTCCGCCCGGCCGTACTTCCGGTACTTCGCCTTCGGCGGGTGATGACGAGCGCGCCCGTCATCAGGTCAGTCAGTCCTACGTCTTCCTTGTACGCGAGCGATCCCTCACCAACCGACGGACCCGATCCCTCACCAACCCACGGACTCGTGGGGAGGGAGACCGTGCCAGCAGCACGCGGTCGGCCTGGTCCAGGACGTCGCGGGTCAGACCTCGAGGTAGGCGACCACGACCACGGTCTTCAAGGCCGTGACCCAGTACAGGAGGCGTACGCGCTCGACTTCGTCGGTGTACGCGCGCAGCTGGGGGCCGGCGGCGCTGCCGGGGATCGGCTCGCCGACCTCGGGGTCGACGGAGACGACGACCAGGGCGCGGTCCAGGGCGTGGATCTCCGCCTCGCTGGTCAGGTTCTCCAGCTGCTTGGCGGCGGAGTCGGAGAACGCGATCCGGGCGCGGCGCCGGCTGTGCTGCGGGGCCATCAGGCGACGGCCGGGCGCTGGGAGGCGAGGCGGGCGAGGTGGGCCTCGCGTAGCTCCTCCCACGGGGTGCACTGCTCGGGGTCGGGCAGACCGTTGGTGGCGATGTCCTCCAGGACGGCAGCGAACCGGTCGGCGTCGGCGCGGGTCTTGGCCGCGTACGCACGGACCGCGTCGGCGGCCGCGGGCTCCAGCTGCCGGGCGGCGGTGTCGGCGGGGGCCGGCTGTTCGCTCATCAAGGGCTCCAGAGGGCAGAACTGGCGTTGCTCACCACGGTATCGCCGGGCCAAGGGGCCGGGGACCGCTCCGGCCGAATTGGGCATCGGTTGCGCTCCGTAGCCGCATCCGGTGGAGTGTCACGCTGTTCGGCGCGGTGGCCGGAATCTGGGGGTCGGCCCCGTAATCACGGGGCCGAATGGCAGCGTGACACCCCAGCGTGACAACCGGATCGAGGGCGCGTGACACACGAGCGTGACGCGTGACAGTCACCCCTAGTGATCAGCAGGTTGTCCTGTCTCACCGAAGGCTGATCGTTCTCACTGAAGATTGACCGCCTGGTCAGCGCCGCTTACCGAGTCCGGGCAGTCCGCCAGGCACCGTGCGAATGCTGCTAGAGGATTCGTCGGTGGCGTGCCGTTGGGTCGCAGGAGGAGAGGGCTTCCGCGGAGTTGTCAGCGATGGCAGCAGAAGGGGTTCACCGCCCTGCGGTGCTGCCACGACGTCTCCTGAAGCTGAGCATGCAGCGAGTTCACCTGGGACTTGGTGGGAGTAGAGCCGCCCCGTCTGAATGTTGATCTTTGTCTTTGCGCCGCAGTCGTCACATTCATGCCGGATGGCATTCGGGTTTCGCACTCTGCCCCCTACGAGTGGTCACCATCGGCGGACCTAATGCCGACTAGCTCCCATCGTGGCCCCTCAGCGCTGCCCTGCGGTAGGGCATCACGAGTTCCGACCGGTCAAACTCCGGTGAGAACGGTCAACCTTCAGTGAGACAGGACACAGGTGGGGCGGGCGCGGGCGAGGAGCGCGGCGAGCGCGCCGGCCGCTTCGGGTTCGGTGGTGGCGAGCCGGGCCGTGAAGCCAGATGGTCGACGTCGGCGCCGGGGACTAGGCGGGCGAGTTCGGCGAGCAGCGCGGCGTGCGCGGGGACCGGAGGCGTCAGAAGGCCAGCGGCTTCCTCGCGGGCGGAGGGGTCGCGGTAGTGCCCGTGGTGCGCGACTAGGGCGTGCGCGAGCCAGGCCTCGACATCGGCCTGGACGTACCCGCCGGCTCGCCGCGTGAGCTCGTCACGGACGGCTTCGTCCCCGGTACGGGGCTCGGTCTGCTCCAGCGTGCGAGCTCGCGCAGCGCCTGGAGCTCGTCGGCGCGGGCCGCGACCCGGGCGGCGGCCGCGGCTTCGGCGGCGAGCTCGGCCTGTTAGGAACGAGCATCGGGGAGCGCCAGTGTCTGCCGTCAGGCTGCCGGGTAGCCGATGGTGGCGTTGCCCTCGACGTATTTCCCGTCGTCCGCCTTGGTGAAGGTGAAGTAGTAGGTGCCGTCCATCGGCGCGTCGAAGTAGGCCCGCTTGCCCTTGATGCAGTTCAGCGTGTGGCCTTCCATGCCCGTGTCCTTGCCGATCTTCTGCCGGACAAGGAGCGCATGGAAAGAGCGCTGGTTGTCGCACCAGGTGAACAGCACGGAGACCTTGCCCCGCTTCTGGGTCCAGGTCTGCGTGTCCATCCGGTACTTGAAGGCGAAGGACACCTTTTTCTCCGCCGCTGCGGCTGGATGCGCCTGCCCCAGGGCCAGGGCTGTTGCGCAGAGGGCCGCCGCAGCTGCTCGGGCGGCGCGCTTCTTCGTGACTTGGAGCATGGGGGTGGGATCTCCTGTTCGGTGCGAAGAGATGTCTCGTCCACCCTCCCAAGCCTGGTCCGCCTGCTCCATCACCTGTACGGGCGGAAGCGGTAGCGCCCGGGTGACCCGGGTTTCTGCACTCGATCACCTACATTACTCTCTGTGCTCGAATGTACACAGCGTGGTCGATGCACGGTGCCCGGCTCCGCGCCGGCGAGCAGCTGGTCGATGCTCTCCCACTCCGCGAGCTCCGCCGGGCCGCGGACGTCGTCGGCCAGGTCCTCCCGGCGGCCGATGCGGGCCGGATCGACCGGCTCACAGGGCATGGCGACTTGTGGGGCGAGCGGTCGACGGGTACCGCCGCCGGGCGGCCACATCCTGGTCATCTTCGGCCTCGCATTCGTGGTGAGAAATCAGAGCGGGCCGCCGCCAGAGCGCTGTACGACGACCCGCCGGATTGCTTTATAGCAGGCCCGGAATTCGACCGAGTCAGAGCATGAACTCGATTGCCTGAACGTTTATGAGATCCGCGCGCAGACCATCGGCGCGGGTGCCCCATTCCGTGAAATACGACTCGGTGACGGCCTCCGCGACGATCGGATGCAGATCTTCCTCCGTCGCTCCGGCCTCCTGGAGATCGAGGATCTGCTTCGCGTAGTAGGGGGAGATGTCCGTGGTGATCTGGCGCTCGCGGCCGTCGTCGGAGCTGCCCGTGCAGGTGAATCCGAAGTACGCCGTCACGTCCACCATCATGCCGCTGGAGGTGGCTGCCTGCTGGCGTACCTGTGCCCTGACCTGCGGTTGCCACTCAGATTCCGTCTCCTCCACCAAGGCGGCCCGCAGGCGCTTCTGCGGGGTCGTCAGGGTCCCGGCGCGGTAGCGCTCCACCGTGCGGCGCGAGACGCCCAGGCGCTCCGCCAGGGCCTGCGTCGAGCCCTTCGCCCGCGTGAGAAGGAATTTCACTTGAGCCTTCGCGGATTTCGGCGCGGGCCGGGTGAAAACGCGCCGCTCCGCCCGCGCGAGGGCCTCCAGGACCTTCCCGCGGCGCGGGGCCGGCTGCTGCTGCTCGTGATCGCTCATGCCTCCAGGGGCTCACGGATCGCCTGTGGACAGTCGCCGGGATACCGCCCTCAAGTCACCTGCCAACGCCTGCTGGAGGCTCTGTTGTCAGTCCTGTCCGGCAAGATCGGTTCATGCTCATCACGCCACGCCCGGGAGCCAGCCGGGAAACGATCCGCCAGTTGATCAGTGACATCCGCCTGCAAGCCGAAAATTTCCGCGGCGCGACCAGCACCGTCGTGTCCTACCGACTCTTGCGCTACCTGGAGTGGGCCACCGATGCGGCCAGGGTTCTGAGGAACCAGGTCAGTGACGCGGACATCGACCACTTGATATTCACCCGCCGCTATCAAGCCCTCCTGTCCAGCTGCAGCACCCTCGGTGGCCAGGAGCAGGCTCGCCTCACCAACGGCCTCATCGACCTGGAGCTGACCGAACGCATCCAGGCTTTGGAAGAGGCCGGGGATGACCTGCAGAGCGTTATCTCGCGCTGGGGCGAGCCGGAGGTGTTCATCGTCGCCGACTCCAGCTTCTACATCCACTCTCCGCAGCCGCTTGCCGACCTTGACCTGCACCAAGTCGTCAGCGTGTTGTCGTCAGACAACATCCGCTTGCTGTTCCCCATCGCTGTCATCGACGAACTGGACGGGCTGAAGGAATCCGGCAAGCACCGGGCCCGCTGGCGCGCATCCCACACCCTCGGGCTGCTGGACAAGACCCTCAACGGGAACACCTCGGGTCTCCGGCGCCGGGCTGGCTTCGCCAATGATTCCAACAAGTCGTGGGGCAACATCACTTTTGAGATCGTTCTGGACCCGCCCGGGCACGAACGTCTGCCCATCACCGATGACGAGATCATCGACCGGGCCGTCGCGATCCAGTCCCTCGCCGGCCGCGAGGTCCGACTGCTGACCTGCGACACCGGACAGCACACCCGCGGCTGCGCAGCCGGCCTGACAGTGACGAAGGTTCCTGCGAAGGACCCGGGCCCGGAACCGGACTGGGAGGCTGTGGAAAAGCCTGGTCTACGTGCTGAACGCCGCATGAAACAGGGCAACCGCGACCTGGCGGCCGCCGACGGGCCGGCCGCGGACCCAGCTGTCCGATAGCGGCCAGGCCGGGACCTTCTGGTTTCTCTACACGCAGGACCGCATCAGCCGTGTCGACCAGGTTGTCTGAGGAGCGCATTCGCGGAGCCTGAGCGGCAGGTCAGCGGCGGGTGACGGTGTAGCCCGCGTCGTTGACGGCGCGGGTCCACACGTCGCGGTCGAACCACTTGGTGATGTCCGGCTGCATCTCGGTGATGGTGCGCATCCTCGCTTCCCAGTCGTGTCCGGCCGGGCCGCGGCTGCCGTCGCAGCCGGTGCAGCCGTCCTCGCCGTGGATGTGGCCGGCCATCCAGGCGTTGACGGCCACGTTGATGATGACCGCGTACAGGTCGCCGCCGGTCTGCGCCAGGGAGTCCGGCACCCCGGCGAGGACCAGGGCGAGCTCCGGGTTGTCGATCGGTGGCATCGGGGCCTGCCCGACGCCCTTCTCGCTGCTGCTCTCCTCATAGGAGGACACACTCTGCGCGAGCCGGTCGGCCGTGAACGAGGCGTCGAAGTACCGCCAGGCGGAGCGCACCTGAATGCCGAGCCGCTCCGCCACGGTAGTGATCTGCGTCTCGATCGTGTCCTCCACGGTCGTCGGCGCGAGGGTCACGCCCCGGCGGGCCAGCTCCGCGAGCGTCTGGGCAACGGCTTCCTTGAACGCTTTCGTGTTCCGCACCACCGCATCGTAGGTGCGTCGATGAGGTCGCCGGGTGGCTTCACCGGCATCGACCGGGCAACGACGTGCAGGTCGGGTCAACTGTTAGAGCCGCTGCGCCGCCTCCACGGGGAGAGCCGTGTGGCTGCTTCCTGCAGTGCGCGCAGGCGAGCGCCTTCCTCGA
This sequence comes from Streptomyces sp. AC627_RSS907, assembly GCF_019049165.1. Taxonomy (NCBI): domain Bacteria; kingdom Bacillati; phylum Actinomycetota; class Actinomycetes; order Kitasatosporales; family Streptomycetaceae; genus Streptomyces; species Streptomyces sp. AC627_RSS907. Next base: position 34,791 of record NZ_JAGMUE010000011.1, on the reverse strand, counting down.
TCGCTTGCTCGAATTTCGCGATCTGCGCGGGCAGCATCGAGCGGATGCCGTCGGCCCGCTCGGCCTCCCAACGAGCTTTGGCCTTACTGGGAGACTCGAAGAGAGATCGGAACTTGGCGACGTCGGCACCTCGCTGGAAGTCCTCGAGGATCTGGTCAAGAGCCTGCTTGTCGGAGAGCCCGGCCTCCGCCGTACGCTCCTCCATCAAACGCAGTAGCACGGCGCGGAAAGCGTTGTCCGTATCGACGATGAAGTCGTGGTTCTTGAGGAGATCGCTGTGCCGGGGCCGCATGGCCTGTGGGTGGCGACTGAGCAGTCGGGAAATCGTTCGGTCCTCTGCTGCGGCAGAACTCTTGCCTTGACCCAGTCTTGTCATCGCTTGCACGACGGACGCACGTCGTCGTCGGCTGTCCAGGAACTCCCTGATGTTCACGTCGAACGAAGTTACGAGGATGTCAGCGGTAGTGATGTAGGACGAGAACATGGTTGGGAGATCCTCGTCCAGTTCGAGGTCCTGCAGGACGCTGCTGGTGACTTCGTCGAAGTCGCTGATGATCGAAGCCATCCGGTAGAAGCGGTAGCGGTCGAATGGCGCCGCTGCGTCTGCCGCAACGCTGCGCAGGAACGTCCGGATGTCGTCCGAGGCGTCCTCCCCCATGGCGATCATGAGCGCTGCGAAGTACTGCTCGATCTTGGAGTGGATAGCGAGAACGTGCGCGGCAGGCGACTTGGCGGGCGTGCCGTCGTCCAGGGGCACGTTGAGCCCGGCAAACTCAGCCCGGATCTCAGGGGGTTTCGGCACACCGTCGGAGTCCTGGGGCCAGTTCAGGACCAGTGGGTGCTCGTGTGCCCAACGCGTTCGCTGGTCCTGCCACGCGCGTGCGGCGTCGTACAGGACCTCGAACTCCGCGCGGGATCCTTCCAAGTACTCGACGACGGCCAGAGTCATCCCTCTGCCCTCCAGCCTGCTGGTGAAGAGCCCGCCGAGGCTCTGGTAGTTCAGAGCACGCGCGATCGTCTGCATCGATGGATTCCCGGCCCGCTCGCGGAGGTCCCTCAGGGCCTTGATGAGGTCCCGAACAGGACCAGGTTCCGCGGTGATCGCAGAGCGTGAAGCCCTGCCGTTGCCCTTAGGCATGGTTCCCCCCATCCGGTATGGGTCGCCAGAGTGCCCGATCTAGGTTGCAGTGCGCCAATCCAAACTAACCCCAACCAAAAACGTGCAGCTCAGAGGCCCAAATGTCCCGTGCAGGGATCAGGATCGAGGTGGCCCCACAACTCCGTGCGGGCCTTCTCTGAGGGCGGAGCTCCAGGGCCCGCCTAGACCTAAGGAAGATCATGCTCACGACATTGCTTCCCCTTCTGTTCAGCACGCAGATTGCCGACGGACCGATTGGATACGGCGTCTTGGGACTCCTGACGACGGTTGTCCTGGCTGTCCTTGTCCTGGGGCTGGTGGCCGTCCTCTCGAAGAACGAGCGACGCCGAACTCGCGCCCTCCAGCTCGTCCAGGCCCTGTCCGGTAGCGGCCCACGGCTCAAGCGGAACAGCAGCAACGCGCCGGACGCCGACTCGGGTTCGCCGAATCCCGTACCCCGACAGCGACGGAAGCGCCGGCCACGGCGACGCTCCACGCGCCGGTAGGCAGCTCAAGGCGCAGCGGGCAGCAGCCGCAGGCGCGTGGGAAGGCACCACGGATAGCGAGCGAGCCCCGGACCGACGCTGGTCCGGGACTCGCGGGCTGTTCGGGGCGCTGCTGCTAGAGCTCGAACTCGAGGTGCTCGATGTCCGTGAACCGGACCTCTTCCAGGGAGCCGGCGCGGCGGCCGCCGTCTTTGAAGTACACCTCCTTGAGCGCTTCGGCGGCGATCTCCTGGAGGCGGGCGTCGCTGGCACCCTGCTCCTGGGCGTCGAAGAGGCGGGCGGCGTAGACGGGCGGCAGGGCGACGGTCAGGTGCCGGATGCGGTCCTGGTCGGTCGACCCGATCGGCGCGGTGTAGCCCATGCGGGCGCGGGCGTCGATGACGATGCCGCCCGTGCTCGCCGCCTTCGCCCTGGCCTTCGCCCGGATCTGCGGCTGTCACCGTGCGTGTTGTTCTGTCCGCCGCATGGTTCACGAGGGCGACGAGTATTGGTCCAGGCGGCGCCTACCCTTGGCGTCGTGAAAGCGGACCGCGTCTTGGCTGAGGCCCATGCAGCGGGCCGTTTGCTCGGTGGAGTAACCGAGCAGGTGGCGCAGCACGATCACGTCGCGCTGCCGCTCTGGGAGCTCGATCAAAGCCGCACGGAACTCGGTCAGCGCACTCTCTGGGAGTTCGACCCCACCGGGTTGATGGCGGAACTCTTCCGGAACCTCGATGATGAAGGCTTGCGCATGTCCATTGCGCCGCAAGGCGCCCTGGACATGGCGGCGCAGGATGTTGAACGCTGCCCCCTCCAGGTTCTCCTGGGCCATGAGTTCGTTCCACGCAGCGGCCATCTCTTTGAAGGCATCCTGCGTGACCTCGTCCCCTTCCGGGCTGCCCAGGTAGAAGCGGGCGAAGCCGTAGAAGGACTCCTTGTGCGCTTGAAAAAAGGCCTGGAGGGCGAGGTCAGGTGCCGGTGGCGCGGTGTCGGCTGATGGCTGGGCAGGCGCCGCTGCTCGGACGCGGGCCGTCTGATCTGCCTTCCAGGCTTTGAGCTCAGTCGGGCTGGCGCTGTGGCTTCGTCTGTGGTGGTTCGGGCACAGCAGGATCAGATTGTCGAAGTGGTCGAGGTCCGCGTAGGACGTCGAGGAGTAGCTCTCGATGTGCACGATTTCGACTGCGTTGCGGGGTTGGTCGCCGTCCCAGGTGATGAGGGGGACGGTGCAGCCGGGATAGGCGCACGAGGTCGCGGAGCCGTATAGCAGGGCGAGGGTCTGCTGATTTGGCCGGCTGATCCGCCCGCGGCGCCGCTGCCTCCACAGAGCGGACACCGCCTCGTGTTCCTCATCGGTGGTGCCCAGGGCGTCGAGGAAGGCGTTCAGCAGTTGCAGGTCTGTGGGGAGATGGCCGTTGAGGAACCGGCTGACAGCCGAGGGGCTGGCGTGGGCCGCGCGGGCGATGCGGCGAAGGGAAGGGGATCCCGCACGGACGTGCAGTGCCCGCAGCAGCCCGGACAGCTCTTGAGCGGAGCGCACGTGTGCGAAGGCCCCTGGTCCGCTGCCGTTGTCGTCCTGCGGGCTCTGATCGTGCAGTGCTTTGCGCTGCGCCGAGCGGCGCATCTCGGCGGCGCGCTCGGCGTCAGTGCCAAGGGCCCGCGCCATCGCGGCGAAGTTCTCCTCGGAGGGCAGGCGAGTGCCACTCTCGGCTGCGTAGATCGATGACGGGGGCACCTGGCTGGCTTCGCTGAGCTCCTGGACGGACATGCCGGCCGCCTCGCGCAGCGCGCGCACGGAGCGTGCGAAGTCCGCGTACTTGCCCTGCGTCGGTCGGGCCAGGCGTGGCATCGGGTGCTCCCTTGTCGTCGACTACGGCCCCCACGCATTTTCTCGCGCATGTTTTCTCGCGTCAATGAAACGCGTGTAGGGTGCGGTGGCAGCAGGTGCCGCGACCCCCGGGGCCCACATGTCAGCTCCCATCGTGCCAGGAGGGCCCGTGAGTCCGAGGACCGTTCCGGTGTCGACGCTGCCGGGCGACCCCTTGCGCACCATCCTGCCCGCGTTCCTCGCGAGCGCGTCCCGCTCGGCCCGCCCCCGGGCGCTGATCATCGCCGGAGCGCCGGGAAGCGGCAAGACCACCACGGCCGACCGCCTCCAGACCGTCGCGAGGCCCGGCGTCGTTCGGATCTGCGCCGACCTCCTCAAGGGCGCGCACCCCGATTACGCGCCTGCGCTTGCCGCAGACGAGCAGCGGGCCGGCCTGGTGGTGCGCGCTGATACCCGCCGCTGGGCTCAGGATCTCGCCGCCCGCGCGCGGTTCTTGGGCGCGGACACGGTGGAGGAGATCGCGCTGGACGACCCGCAGGCCCTGCGCGTGATGAGCGCGGCGTACCGGTTCGCCGGATACCGCATCCACCTGCTCGTCCTGGACGTACCCGACGCGGTGGGCCAGCTGCGGATCACCACCCGCCATCTGCGCCAGGCCCGTGAGTTCGGCGTGGTCCGCTACGTGTCGGCCGCGCACCGCGGCGCCTGCGCCGACCAGCTGCCCGACGCGCTCGCCGTGGCGGACAGCGAGCGTCTCGTCGACCGTGTCACCGTCCTGGGGCACCAGGGGCGCGTTCTGTACCGCAACGCCCTGATCGGCGGGGTGTGGGCCCGGCCCGCGGGCGCGGTGGCCGCGGTGGCCGCCGCGCGGCAGCAGATGTGGGACACCCGGCTTCAGGAGAGCTTCGAGCGGGCGGCGGCCGCCGTGGCACGTGCCCTGCGTGAGGAGCGGCTGGCCGGCCACCGCCGGCAGACGGGCACCGAGGACCTCGAGACGGCGCGCCGCCTGGCCGCCCGGCAGCGCCCCGCGACGGACGCGGGCGAGCAGTTCGGCTGTCTGCCGCACGGTCAGCGGGTGCGGATCTTCAAGCGGGACATCATCCCCCTGCACCTGAAGTACATCACCGAGCACGAGGACCCCCACGTCATCTATGTGATGAGCCAGCCCGGCGGGGGCAAGAGCCTGCGCTCGCGCGACATCCTCAGCCAGCACCGCACCCGCGCGCCGACCCTGATCTCCAGCGACTATCTGAAGGCCGCACACCCCGACTACCGGCGCCTGCTGGTGCAAGATCCGCGCACGGCGGGAGCGGTCATCCGACCGGACTACCAGTTCTGGCGCGCGCAGGCGGAGGCCCGCGTGCGGGAGGGGCGGGGCGACGCGGTCATCGAGATGGCGCCGGGCACGCCGGAGGAGTTTGGGGCCAGCATGAGCGGCTTCGCCGCCGACGGGTACCGCATCACCCTGGTCGTCGTGGCGGTGCGGGCCGCCGACAGCCGGCAGGCCACCGCCCTGCGCTACCTGCAGCAGACCCGGCAAGGGACGCCGGCCCGCTTCACCACGGCGCGCGGGCACGACCAGTGCTTCACCGCGGTCACTCAGTGCACCGCCCACGCCGCCCACGAGCCGTCGATCACGACCCTCCAGGTCGTCGACCGCCAAGGCCGCTGCCTGTACGCCGGCTGCGGCCGCACGGACGACGCCGCAGCCGCGGCGCTGGAGGGCGAGCGAACGCGCCGCTACTCCCGTCATGAAGCCCAGCAGTTCCTCGGGCAGCACGCCGAGCTCCTCGCGCACCTTCCCCAATACCGGGTGGAGCTGGACGAGATCGCCGCCCTGGCCACGCCCTTCATGCCGAAGCCGCACGCCGGTAGCACCGGCTGACCACCGCCTGGGCCGCCGGCCCTCAGTGCGGCCTCCCGCCCGCCTTGAGGCGGGCAAGATCGGCGTACGCGCGTACCGTGATCCGCGCGACGTCGGCCGCATCAGCGTTCTGCAGCTCGTGCAGCGCCGCCCCATAGGCGATGCGCTCCTCGGCCAGGCGGGCGATCACGTCGGCGTCGGAGGCGGGTCGGCGTTCCTCCGCGTCGATCCGCTCGGCGTACAGAGCGAGGACGGCGAGAACCGCGTCGCGGGCCGCCTCGAACTCCAGCTGCCCCACTGGGTCGGGCACGGGCTGGGACTCGGGCATGACCGGCAACTTCCTCGACAACGGGTGCGAGCCCCCATTGTGTAGACAATGCGCCTGATCACCAAGCACCACCCCCAGGCCGACCGCACGGCAGACCACCCGACCGCGCCCGTGCGCCATTACGGGAGGACAGGTGCGGGCTGTCACCGAGCCTCGTGCGGGCGTAGGTTGGGCTATCGGAGATCACTTCGGGGGGCGAGTGTGCAGCGGGACCTACGTGCGGTGTTCGGCTCGAACGACCGGAGCCTGCAGGCGGCCGAGGCCTTCACTAACCGCCAATCCCAGTGGCGAACCGTCGCGGCCGCGCTCGGCGAGCACCTGCAGCACGTCAGTGCCCGCAGCTTCGACCCGGAAGACCTCGAGGCGCCTCGCAACCACGTGCTCGTCTTCCACGGCGTCGGCGGCATCGGCAAGACCACCCTGTCCCGCATGCTGGAGGCGGCCCTCACCGACGCCGGACAACGGCCTTCCCAGTGGGGCGAGCCAGGGTGGCCGACCGACCGGCTCCTGCCCGTGCGCATCGACCTCGCCCGCTCCGCCGGCACCGACTTCGAGCAGATCGTGCTGACGATCCGGGTCGCCCTCACCCAGATCGGCCGCCCTCTACCCGCCTTCGACCTGGCACTGCGCCGCTACTGGGAGGCCAACCACCCCGGCGAGCCCCTTGAGGAGTACCTGCGCCGCGGCGGCCTCAGCTCCCGGTTCGGGCAGGCCATGCCGCAGCAGATGCAGTCCGCGCTCTCCGACGTCGCCCAGGCGCTCATGATGCCCGGCACCATCGGCTCGGTCGTCGGCCAGGTCACCGGCACCCTCGTCGGTGCGCTGCGTGAACGCCGCCAGACCGTGCGGGCCCTGGCAGGATGCGCCCGGCTGGCGGACCTGCTGGAGGCCGAACCCGACCTAGACGCCCTGTCCTTCTACCCGCACTTGCTGGCGTGGGAGCTCGCCCGTCTCCCGGAGGGCAAACGAGTCGTGCCGGTCGTGCTCCTGGACACGTTCGAGGACATCGGCGACCGCACGCGCCGCGACCTGGAGCGCCTGATTCAACGGGCGGTGTGGCTGATGCCGAACGTCTTCTGGGTGATCACCGGGCGCTCCCGCCTGCAATGGGCCGACCCCGCGCTGCAGGGCCAGCTCGACTACACCGGCCCCGCCGCCTGGCCCGGCCTCGTCCATACGGCCGTGCCCGCCGCCCGTACCTCCGCCCAGACCGGCACCGCACGGCAGGTCCTGATCGGCGACTTCTCCCCCGAGGACTGCCACGACCACCTCGCCCGCCGCCTCACCCGCGACGGGCAGCCCCTCATCAGCGAGCCCGTCCGGCAGGTCATCACCGCACGCTCGCACGGCCTGCCCCTCTACCTCGATCTGTCCGTCGCCCGGTTCCTCGAGCTCAGCCGCAGCGGCCGCACCCCGCAGCCCGGCGACTTCGACCACGACTTCCCCGCCCTGGTCGCCCGCACCCTCACCGACCTCACGCCCGACGAACGCCACGTCCTGCGCTCGGTGAGCCTGCTGGACGCCTTCGACGTTTCCCTCGCCACCCAGGCCGCCGGCCTCCCCCACGAAGGCCCCGCCCTGCGGCTGACCGAACGCCCCTTCGTCCGTGAGGACCCTTTCGGCCTGTGGCCCTTCCACCTCCACGGCCTGATCCGTTCCGCCGTACGCAACGCCGACGACACCACCGATGACCGCTGGAGTGAACGCGACTGGCAGCAGGCTGCGCAGCGCGCCTTCACCACCCTTGGCGAGCAGCACCACAACTCCCCCGGGCCGGGCAGGCTGCTGCTGATTGCCTGCCTGCGCCAAGGCCTGCGCCTGGCCCGCGACCACCGACTGGACCTCGGCTGGCTCATCCCGGCGGCCTGGACCTACGTCAGCGACTCCGTGTGGGAACCCCTCGCCCCACCCGACACCGTCAGCCCAGGACTGGACACGGCCGCCGACGCCCTGGTCGAACTCCTCAGCGCACTCGCCCGCCGCCAGCACCAGCACCGCTCGCACACCGTCGCCCGCCTCACCACGGTCATCGACAGCCGCCTACTTCCCGACGACCTCCAGCACATGGCCCTGTACTACCGGGCCAAGGCCCACCGCGACCTCGGCAACAGCCCGGCCTCCCGCGCGGGCATGCAGGCCGTCGCCGACGGCCAGGGCCGCCTCGCCCCCGCCGCCCGCCGCGGACTCGCGCACCTTGCCCGCATGGCCGGCGACTTCCCCACCGCCCTGGCCACCGCCCACACCCTGGGCTGGGAAGGCCGCCACCACCGCGTCCAAGGCGACATCTGGTGGCCCCACGGCGACATGGACCGCGCAGCCGTCGCGTACGCCGCCGCACGCGACGAAGCCGAACATCACGGTGTCACCGGTGAGCGCGGCAACAGTCAGGCCCACCGAGCCTTCGCCCTGGCTTTCACCGACCCGGCCGCCACCGACGCCGAGCTCGCCCTCGCCGAGCAGCTTCTGGCCAGCGTGGATCTGCGCGCCACCGCCCTGATCACCCACATCGCGGCGCTCGCCCGCGACGCCGGCCGCACCGACGCCGACATCGACGACCGCGCCCAGGTGCTGCGCGCCGACATCCGCACGGCGGGCGTGACGTACACCGAGCTCGCCCTGGACCTCGCCCTCGCTTTCCACCACGCAGTGCGCGACGACCAGGACCAAGTGGCCGCGACGATCGCCCGGCTACGCGAGAACACCCGCGGCGGCGACTTCGCCTACTACGGCGACATCACCGCTTTCATGGCCGGTGTGGTTCCAGCTCGTCCTTCCGGCGCTCGGTGGATCGACAGCGAGCCAGCTACCCGCCAGCGGTGGCGGGCCCTGGTCACCGCACGCCGACAAATGCGCACCAGGCAGTGACCCGTTGCGGATGGCGGTGTCGCGCGTCTGGTGGGGGCCGCCGCAGAGGCCCCGACGTCGGGGTGCGGGACGTCTGTGCTGGCGGTGGCGTGACAGACCAATGAGGTGGTCCGGCCAGAGGGGGTTGTGGAGGCACCTGCGACCCGCTGAACGTGCTTTGAGCTGCGGATTCTTCGTGCTTCGCAGGCTTTAGCCCTTATCTAAACCGGGTTGGATAAGGGCTAAAGCTGGTATACTTCTTCTTGTTGGACCGCTGCAGGAGCCCCTTGGTGGGCTGCCGGGGCAAAGGCCGGAACCAGGGAACTGGATCCCTCCACCCGTTGAGGTGGTTGTGGCCCCCGGGAGTCCCCCAGGGGGCTTTTTGCTGTCAGCCTGCCCGCCACTCAGGCCACCAGACGCGCCCGGTGACGAAGCTGTCGTCTCCGATGATTTTGACCCCGTAGCCAAGCGGAGAGCCGCTCCACGCCCTTCGGAGCTGGTGGCCAACGAGGAGCAGGTTGTCGGCGCAGGCCCGGTCCTGCGGGTCTCCGCTGAGTGCACTGTTCAGGATTCCGGCATGGAGGTCGGCCAGCTGGATGCCGTCGCGCTGGGAGCTTTCCCAGGTGAGCGGCCACTTGATGAAGTTCCAAGGGACCTGGTAGCTGGTGAGACCGGCTGTTTGGCGCACGTAGTTGAGGTAGTCCGCCGTGGTGGTGTGGTCCATGTGCTTGACGATCCCGAGGCGCGTGATCGCTAGGCGGGGACCGCCAGGCCAGTACTTGGCTGCCAAGGCGATACGCTCGAGCAGCAGGCGGGTTGTGTAGTTGTAGAACACACCCTTGTCCTGCCGCATGCCAGCATCGGCATTCACGGTGTCCTTGTGGGCGATGACGTGGATGACCATGGCGTTGGGCATGAGGGCGAGCGCTTGGGCTGCCTGCCGACGACGGTCTATTCGCTTCGCCTTGAAGTGCTCGACCCAGTGGATCGGCTTGAGGATTCGCTGGGGTTCCGCGCCGTGTACGAGTGCACGCAGACCGCCGGCAGTCAGCTTCACCACCCACTCGTCTTCCTGCGGGACAAGGAGAGCGGTCATCGCGAAGAACGGCGACTTTGCTCTGCTGGCCTCGCTGAATCCGCGGTCGCCTGTCTCGTCCACGTAGACGTGCAATTTGGGCAGCTGGCCGAAGCGGGCAGGTGTGGCAAGGCTGATCATGGCAGCGCCTTGGACAACGCCGGAAAGCTGGCGGCCACGTCACGGTGGGCTAGCACCACTGGAGGTCCGAACTCCTCTGGTCGCGGCCCCCGGTGGTGACGGCCTCCGGGAGCTTGCTCTGTCGTTCGTTACCGTCCGGTCAACTTCAGTCACCCGTCCGGTTGGACGACGTTACACCGAATAGGGCTTTCTCCACTCCCTAGATCACTCTGCCCTCAGTCCGTCTCATGCCGCCCAACGTTCGGGAGTGGTGGCCGCACCGCCTCAGAGCGCCCGTACTGCCTCGGGCAGCGGACGTCGACGGTGGCGAGGATGCCGTGGGTTCTTCACCGGCCCCTCGAGCCGGGCCGCGGACGCCGGGGCGAGCTCCGTTGAGTCGCCAACCGCTAGGCGGTGTCTGACAAATGATCACCGAGAGTGCGTGCTCGATCCAATTGCCTTGCCGTCCTGACGCCAGCCAGTGATTCTGGGCAGGTGCCAGGACAGGGGAAAAGAAGGCGGCGGCAAGAGGACACGCGGCAGCGGCTTGCTGCTCGCACTGCGCCGGACGCGGGACAGTGGGAAGTGGTCGTTGAGACTCCGGACCAGGCGGAGATGCGTACGAGGTTGCGCCGTCTTCGGGAAGCCGGAGTCGACGGGTCGATGATCCGGATCGACACGCTGTGCGGACGCTTGGCCGTGCCGACCACCTACCGGCTGAGCCGTTTCGTGACGGACCCCGCGCGAGAGTACGAGCACAAGCACTCCGATCATTGATCTTGTGGCTGGTCGAGGCGAGTTGACGGAAGCGGCGTGGGAGCGGATAGAGCCCCTGTTGCCGCGGGTGGATGGGCGTGGTCGTCCGTGGCGTGATCACCGGCAGGTGGTCAACGGCGTACTGTGGCGGCTGCGGACTGGGGCTCCGTGGCGCGATCTGCCCGAGCGGTACGGACCCTGGCAGACCGCCTACGAGCGGTTCGCCCGCTGGGAAGCGGACGGGACCTGGGCGAAGCTGCTGGAACACGTCCAGGTCCATGATGACGCGGTGGGCCGGGTGGAGTGGACCGTCGCCGTCGACTCCACAGTTAACCGTGCCCATCAGCATGCCGCCGGCGCCCGCAAAAGGGGGCCACAGACGGGGACGAACTGGAAGATCCGGGCCGCTCGCAGACGCTCCAGGCCCTCGGCCGGTCCCGAGGCGGGCTGACCACCAAGGTCCACCTCGCCGTCGATGGCCGGGGCGTGCCCCTGTCCATCGTGCTCACGCCCGGCAACGTTAACGACGCCACCGCCTTCGGCCAGGTCCTCGACGGGATCCGCGTTCCGAGAGTCGGCACCGGCCGCCCGCGCAGGACACCGACCCGGGTCCTGGGCGACAAGGCCTACTCCAGCCGGGCGATCCGGCACCTGCTGCGGCGCCGCGGCATCGCCGTCACGATCCCCGAGCGCCGCGACCAAGCGGCCAACCGCCGGCGTCGAGGGCGCCTCGGTGGCCGGCCGCCCGCCTTCGACGAAGAGCTCTACCGCGAGCGCAACGTGGTCGAACGATGCTTCGCACGCCTCAAGCAGTTCCGCGCGATCGCGACCAGATTCGACAAGCTCGCCGACCGCTACCGTGCCGGAATCGTCCTGGCCTCGCTGATCCTCTGGCTCCGCGAAATCAGCTCGTGATCATTTGTCAGACACGGCCTAGGACCCCGAGAGTGCGCACGGCGTCGGTGCCGACCGTGCTGTTCGACATGGAGACGATCCGACCACATTGATCAGCTGGAGCTGGGTGGTGTAGGCGGGTGAGAGGTGGATGCAGGACACGACTCGCCGAGTCGCGTCTGCAGTTCGGTTCCTACGCGTGAAGGTCCCTCCGCGTAGGCGGAGGGACCTTCACGGTCGAGCGGCGGCTCAGGCAGCGGGGGCGCCGCGGTCTTCTTCGGCCGTCCAGGGCCGCGCTTGCGGGCCATCAGACCGAGCTGGGTGAACGTGGCGTCGCTGGCGATCTCCTTGAGCCCCGGATGCTCGGTCGCGATGTGCCGGAGCACTCGGCTGATTGCGGCCTCGTAGCCGGCGCGGGTCGCCCCGGAGGCACTGGCGCGCCATCTCAGTCCGCGCTCGTCCCACACCGTCTTGGCGAGGGTGCCCTCGAAGAACACATGGGACGAGAACTCAGGAGTGCCCTTCTCCTCGTTGGCCTCGGTCGTCTGAAGGGCGTCGCGCTGCCAGGGGAGTTCAGCGAGAGCGTCCACCGTCTTGTGTGGGGAGATCCCGGCCATCCGGGCCGCCGCGATCGTGTTCGCGATGACGTGCAAGCCTGCGGCCGCCGAGTGCAGGTAGCGCGCCCGGAAGTCTGAGACGGTCAGGGTGTCGACCGAGATCTCCCGCCACCCCGGGATGCGCTCGAAGGCGTAGTCCAGCAGCTCCACGACCTCCTCACCGATGGTGGTGAGGATCCGCTCGCCGGGGACAGGTGCACCCAGCCGGAGGTCGCCGCCCGCCTGGGCGAGGCCCTGAGCGAGTTCGACGCCCAGCACAGCGGCACCCGGGCCTCGCAGCCGGCCACCGCCTGAATCCGGCTCCTCCCCCGCCGCACGCTGGCTGATCATCCCGCTGACACGGCCTCAGCCCCCATGGCAGGGTGCGGTGATCGGATCACCGGACGGCAGGGGGCCCCGTGGAAGCACGGATGTGGAACGGACTGGTCGGCGTCGCGAAGGAGACGTACACCGCCTCGCTGGGCGAGGGGGTCGTGCCGCGCCCGCTGATGATGCCGCTGGTGCGCGGCGAGCTGGTCGGGCTGATCTGGGTCCGCCCGCTCAAGGTCGGCCAGGACGCGCTCGCCGGGATCGCGGAGCTCGCGAACATCGCCGCGGCGGTCGGCGCGGACGAGGTCGTCCTTGCCTGGGAGACCCACGACGTCGCCACCGCCTGCGAACTGCCGATCGTCGGCCCGGCCCCGTGCCTCAACATGGCGCTCGCCACCCCGGGCGGGCACGTCCTGCACCAGTTCCCCTACAGCGAGCAGCTCCTGTCGCGCAGCCCCGAGGGCTGGGCATCGGTCGCCCCCGACTGGAGGCCGGCACCCGCGCCGCAGCCCGGCGGCGAACTGGTGCCGCCCATCCAGGCCGCCGTGAACTTCTCCTTCACCCCGATCGAGCTGGACCACCCCGACCCGTTCGGCGTCACCGTCGTGCTGATGGAAGAGGACGGCTACCGCATCAGCCTGACCGAAGCGTTCGCCCGCTGATCCCGCGCCGACGAGAGGACCGAAGCAGTGGCCCGCAGCCTTGACGACGATGCGCCCCGCCGGATCAGCGACGCCGACGAACACTTGAGTGCCGAACAACGGCAGGCCGAAGCCGATGAACACTCCTCGCTGCGCAAGCTGCGGCACGACGTGAGACAGACGGAACGCGACCTGGTGCGGCGAAGGAGAAGGGTACGCACAATGGGCGCGGCCCTGACCGTGGCCGGCGGTGCGGTCCTGACGGGCCTGATATGGACCGTGCTGACCTGGGACACCCCCTCCCGGTTCCTCCGGGTGGACATCACCTGCGCCCTGCTGGCGCTGGTCTCCGGCGTGACCGCCTGGATCGCCGCGCCTCCCCGCGGCCAGCTGAGCCTGACCCAGTTGGAGGACATGCTCGCGACGAACCGTGAGGCCCTCCGATTCCTCAGCGCGCTCATCCACCCGACGCTCAAGGAGAGGCGCAGCCTCTACCGCGAGGACGTGGCCGGGGTGATCGAGCAGCACCGGACGGACAGCCGAAAGTACCGGCTCATCCACAACACGCTGCAGAACCTCATCATGATCGGGGCTGCATCCACGACCACCGTCGCCGCCCTGGACACCCGCAACCAGTTCACCTGGCAGAACATCACGATCGTCGCCATCGGCTTCACCGTCACGCTGGCAGCCGCCTTCACCGGCTATTACAAGTACCGCGAGCGCAGCTACTTCCTGCTCCAGACCGCCGACGCCATCGAGGAGGAGGCCAACGCCTTCACCCTTGGCGTCGGTCCGTACAGCGACTTCGACGCCGACCAGGAGCAGCAGGCACTGAAGCTGTTCACCCAGCGCGTCGAAGATCACCGCAACGAGCAGCGGCGCCGCCAGCAGCAGCTGGACCAGCCCGCCGACCAAGCCCTCCCCTCCAGCCAGCCGCCGGTATGAGAAGGCCCCGCTGAGTCGGCTTGGAAGAGTTGCTGGGTAGATGGCCGGAACCTCTCCTGCGCGCGAAGGGCAGTGATGGGATGGTCGCTCCTCGTGACCAACTTGGGGGGATCTCGTGGTCAGCACACTGCGGCGCAGCTACAGCAACGCGACAATCGCAGGACTGATGACACTCGCCCGAGGCGGGTGCTACTGGCCCGACTGTGGCGTGCCCACCATCCGAATGATCAACGGTGCACCTCGCCTGAACCTGGAGATCGCACACATTCGGGCGTTCGAGGAAGGAGGTAAGCGCTCTGACCCGGACTGGTCAGTGGCCGAGCGCAACAGCTTCGCCAACCTCATCCTGCTCTGCCACCCGCATCACTCCGAGATCGATGGGACGAACAGCGATCAGTACACGGTGGAGCTGCTGGAATGCTGGAAGCACGAGCGCGAAGCCGATGGACTCAGCGCTCTGGCAGGGCTGAGCGACCTGACCGAAGATCGACTCGGCGAAATGATCAGTGGAGCGCAAACGGCACTGGTCACCCGCCTCGAGCCGGCCTTGGACGAATTCGCGAAGACAGCCCCCGAGCTTGCGGCGTTGCTGAAGGTCACCCTCAAAGAGCTTGCCAACCCTCGCGTGCATGGGTTCGGGCTCTCCGCAGACGAGATCAACTCGCTGAGCCGCTCCTCTGACCAACTCGCTCACCTTCAGGACACTGCCTTCCTGCTGGTTGATGCGTCGCAGAGGCTGGCACATCTACAGGACACGGCGAGCACGCTGGCCGACGCCGCCAGCGACCTCGTAGGGCTGTCTGACGACGCGTCGACGTTGCATCAGGCCGCAGCCAAGGCCGAGCGAGCAGCGAACCGGCTGATGGACAGCCTTGGGGGTCTCCCCGACAACACTCGGCTCCTTCAAGCAGCTGCAGACAAAGCTGCACGAGCTGCGGAAAGTATGGGGAACGGCTACTGAGCTTCCAACGCCGATCACACAGCCTCACCTACATCGTCACGCCGCTGGCTCATGCCACTTCACCGGCTGCCTGCGGAGCGCGTGACAGCTCGGGGACGGCACGCCCAGCACGTTCGGCACGGGCCCGGCCCACGAGCTGCGGGTAGCTCGAACGGGCGATCCGCTTCCCGGCCCGCCGTGTCCTGCCTTGCACGGTCCGGGCCAGGGAGTACATGTGGGCTGTGCACCGTGACCCCAACGCCGTCCTGATGGAGACCTTCGCCGAGACGTTCGGTGAGCGGCCCGACGACTGGCCGGACGGCGTCCTGCTGTCCGTCCCCTACTTCGGCATCGTCCTGTCGTGCCTGGGGGACGAGAACATGGATGAGGACGAGGCGGTCGACTTCCTGCGCCGCGCGGAGGCAGCCCTGCTGGACGACACCCCCGCGCTCTTTCCGGCGACGGCGTACAGCGATCGGCTCGCCGCGAACCTGCCGTCCTGGTGGTCCGCACACTGCGACCGCTCTCCCCGCCGACTGTCGGCATGGATCGCCCTGACGGGAACTCACCGGCTGCTGAACGGCGACGAACGAGACGTCTTCCGCCTGTGCATCACGGCAGCGCTCAGCGCATGCGAGCTCATGGAGGAGCGCCAAATCCGAGCCAACGTCCAGGCATTCTCCGAACGGGTGGCCCAGTTGAGCGCGACCGGCAGGTAGGACTGCGGCGACTCCCCGCGTGGTTGATCACGCCACTTCACCAGTCACCTGCCGAGGGTGAGGCACCGCGGGCGCGATGGCCCCGGCTCGTTCGGCTCGAGCCCGGCGCAGGGCGGCGGCGTGGGAGGCGTCGGCCTGGCGGCGGTGCTCGGTGCGGGCCTGCTCGATCGGGGTCGGCGCATCGTCCGGCACCGCGACGTCGGTCTCGGGGAACGCGCGGCGGGACAGCTCGCGCATCGCGGCGGTCTGCCGCTCCACGGCTGCCGCGATGCCCGGGTCCACCTGGCGCGGTGGCGCGACCTCCTGGTGCGCGGCGAGCGCGCGGCGGTAGCCCTCGCACGCCGTCTCCCGGGTCCTGGCCGGACCGGTGGGCGCGGCCGGGGCCGGGTCTGCCGGGACAGCATCGGCTGGTCCGGGGACGGGCGCGGCCCCGGGCGGCAGGATCCGCAGGGCGCTCACGACGGTGCGGCCCGCCGCCTTGTTGGCGGCGGCGATGACCCGGGTCTGCTCCAGGCGGGCCTTCGTCGCCCAGGCCGACGACTCCGGGCACACGGTGAGCCGGCCGGAGTCCGCGTCGTACGAGACGGCGGCGACGTGCCCAGCGAGCTCGGGGGCGATGGCCGCCCACCGCTCCCGCAGCGTCGCGCCGGCGGCCGGGAGCTCCCAGGCCCGCTCGGTGACCAGCGCGCCGATCGCCGCGCCCAGTCCCATCGGCTCGCGCCCATCGCGCCGCACCGTCGTGACGGCCTGCGGCTTCCGCTTCGCCTTCTGGCCGCCGCCGTTCTTCCGGGCCGCCTGCATCGCGGCCCGCAGCGCGACCCGGGCCAGGTCGACACCGGACGTCTCGCCGCCGCTCACGCCTGCCCCCAGGTGGTGTAGCCGAGGTCCAGGTGCCCGAGGCCGGACAGGCGCTGCACCTGGGCGACGAACGCCCGGGTGAACAGGCGCTGCGCCGACAGCTCGCCGTACCGGTCGATGTGGTCGAAGACGAGCTGGTGGTCGGCGGCGGCGCGGTTGCGCCAGTCCAGGACCTGCTCCCGGGTGAGCTCCTCGAGGACCAGCTCCTGGTCGTCGTCGACGTCGGCGAACTCCGGCTCCGCAGCGGGGACGACGGCGGGGGCCGGGCGCGGCGCGGGCATCGCGACCGGGGCCACCGGCGCGGCCGGGACGTCGTCGGCCGGCTGCGCGGCCGCGGCTTCGGCGCGGTGGGCCTTGGCGGCGGCCTGACGGGCGCGGACCTGCGCCCACTCGTGCTCGCGGGCCCACCCCTGGGCGGTCACCCGCTCGTGCAGCTGCCGGTCGGCGGCCGCGCGGCGCTCGTCCTCGGAGGCCCCGGGCATCGCGGCGTCCACGGCGGCCGCGACCGCGTGGCGCTGGGCACGGCGGTCGGCCTGCCGGTCCTCGCAGCGCGGGCAGTCCCGGCCGGTGTCGAGCAGCATCCGGTCGTCGCACCGGGCGTCGCCGCACTGCTGACGCTGGGGCAGGCCCCGGGCCAGCAGCCAGCCCACCGGGTCGGTGATCGGACCGCCGGTGCGCAGCTGCTCGTCCAAGCGCCGCACGAGCCGGTCGGCGAGCACCTGAGCAGCGTCCGTACGGCCCGCGAAGCCCTCCACCCGCTTGAGCTCACTGCGGGCGGCGGCCTCCACCAGGCGGCGGGCAGCCGCACGGTCCAGACGCGCCCAGACCAGGTCGACCGGAGCCAGGACGGCCCGCAGATCCTCCGGCGGCAGAGGCACCCTCCCCCGCTGCTGCCTGCCCTGATCCGCACCGTCCACGACCCGCACCGGGCCGCTGCCCACCGGCCCGAGGCCGGGCTTCTCACTGCTGATCGACGGGGACTTCTTCGGCTGTTCCCCGCGGAGCGGGCCGCTGTCCTCGCGCACGCACGCGCGGTCCGGCAGACCGTGGTTCCCACCACGGCCTTCGCCGGAAAAACCACCAGAGAGCGAGAGAGACCCACCGGGAGTAACCACAGAAGCGTGAGAGGCGTGAAGGTGTGCAGCATCGGCGCGGTCTGCCGAATCGGCCTTCAGGCCCTCCCCGGCGCCCTGAACCCCAGTAACCACAGGGGTCACAGCCTCAACCGTCGCCACATGATCTCCGGATGCAGTAATGGCGAGGTCTGAAAACACCGCGTCGGCGGCCTCCTGGGCCTCCCGGACGGCGATCCTGTGCGCCTGGGCGACCGGCAGCAGCCGGACCCGGCTGCGCGCGTTCAGCCCCGACACCGTCTCCCGCCGGTCCACCGACAGCACGTCCCGCTTCTGGAGCCGGGAGAGCACCTTCGCCCCGGCCGCCGGCGAGCAGCCCAGCAGCCGCGCCACCGTCGCCGCCGGACGGCCCCGCTCGGTGTCCACGGTGCCCGAGCACAGCTGCAGCCAGCCCTTCGCGTTCGAGGACAGCACCATCAGCAGCAGCCCGAGCCGGTCGGTCGCCGCTCCGCGCCCCGTACGATCCGCGAGCATCCCGGCCGGGGTCACCCGACCGCCCTCGTGCGTCCAACCCGGCGCGAACAACGCCTCGATCAGCGCCAGGAGCACGACCAGCTCCACCCGCGACAGCGCCAGGGCGTGCCGACGGTCCCCGCCGTGCTGCGCCCGGTACATCGGGATCACCCAGCACTCCAGGCCCGTCATCCACCCGGCAGCGTTCGTCGTCTCGTTCGAGCCGAGCACGCCGTGCTTGCGCAGCTCCGGCACCACGTGGTGCGCAACGCGGGACTTCTTCAGCCCGATCCACCGGCCCAGCTCCGTCGCGGTGATCCGCGTGCTGTAGTCGGTTGCCACCTTGGCCTTCGCCATCAGCACCACCGCCGCCAGGCGCACCGGGTCGTCTGCACCCTTCAGGCTGGGGTCCGACAGCAGCGCGCGCACCGCCGCGAGCAGCCGGGTGCGCATCGTCTCGGTCAGCTGGAGCGGGTTGCCCACCTCCAGCTGAACGACCGGTCCGGCCTGAGCCGGGACCGACCGCAGCCGACGGCGCGCAGCCCCGCCGACGAACGTACGGGGGCTCGGGGGCGCGGCCGGTGCCGCCGCGGCGCTCATCGGCCCACCGCCCCGGCGAGAGCTGAACCCGTACAGGCCGCGATCTTCTGCGTCTGCATGGGGCCGGTGTACACGCCAAAGCGGACACCCCCCTGAGCAGCCGAAACGCTCGATTCCTGATCCACGCGACGACCCTGCACCGGGAGCCCTGTGGACAGGGGCCACCGAGCCCCGATTGCCCCCGGCCCTCCCGCACGGCGGGCAACAACTTCAGATCGCGTCCCGCCACACGGGAAGCTGCCCCTGAGGACGTCCCCGTCGACGGAGTTGCGGACGACGTCCGCGAGCGGGTGCACGAGCCGGGAGGACGGAGCTGCGACCGGACCCGGCGAGACCGCTCCGAAAGCACCGCGCTTGTAGCTTCCTACCGGAAATCCAACTTCCGGTACGGAACGGAAAAAGAGGTGCGAACCATACGTCGATCCCGTCACACGAGACGACCGCCGCGCCTGAACCGGGGTGAAACGGACAAGGCCAAGCTGACAGAGGGACACCACTTCGGGCACTATGAGAACGACCTGCCTTCCATATAGCTGGACCGACCAGAGCCCCTCGGGGCTGGACCGGCCTCCATGGATGTGTCAGGTGCCGCCCCCTTCGTGAGAAGCGGGCGGACACCGATCGGGTGGGGGGAGATTTCTCCGTCCCTCCCGGTCCTGCTGAACCGCGTGGCCCCTGTGGTGGGGGCACCGCGGGTGAAGCAGACCGATACGGAATGTGGCTGTGGTGGCCGCACCGGCTTGGTGGTGGTGATGGCCCTGATAAGGGGCCGGGTACAGATGAGCGGCCTGATAAGCCGCAGCTCAGGGACCAGCGCTAACTGGGATCTGAGCGACCGACTCGGGTTGTGAGCCCGGTCGGAGACGGGCCGCGCGAGGCCAGCGGGTGGTTAGTCCGCTTCTTGGCGCGCGCGGCCGATGGCCACTAGGTCATCCCGACCCCCTTTCGGAGGCCGGCGTCGTGCTGCCTGCATCCAGCTCAGCAACCTCGGGGAAACGCTCCGCGAGTCCCTTGAGCAAGTGGATGTAGACCGCGCGATGGGGCCTCCGGGGGTGGGTCTGACCTAGCTCCCAGCGGGCTACGGCCAGACGTTTCACGCCTACGGCGTCCGCGACTTCCTGCTGAGTGAGCCCCGCAGCGAGGCGCAGCTGCTGCCGCACGCGCGGTATCGGCAGGACGTCGTCGAGGAGAGCGTTGACCCGCTGCATGGGATCCGCGTCGGACATGCCCCAACCTCTCATGATCACCGAATTCCTGAAAGATACACCACGGGATCGATCTTGACTAGCGTGCAGCGATACGCCGATAGGACGGTGGGCGTCAAGCCTCAGCATGGCTTCAGGACCGAGGCGTAGTAGGACGCGAGCACAGCTTCCGCCCCAGAGCCCTGCGCCGTCGTGACGCGTTGGAACTGGGCCGACCTCAAGTCGCCGGCGACCCGGATCCGCGGGTGCTGCTTGCCGGGAGGGCAGTAGCCGTCCTCGCTCGAGGCGAGGCCGACCAAACTTGCTGGCGTGTTGCCGAGGTTGTTCAACACCGTCTTGGCGACGTAGGACTTGCGCTCCCCCTGCCGGTCCTTGACCTGCAAGCTCCACTCGTCTCCGTAGGCCATCTGCGACAGGACGACGTGAGAGACGGGCACGATGCGCACGCGCTCGTCCCCCGCGACCTCTGCGATCTTGTAGTCATCCGCCGGCGGACAAAGGACATGAAGCGTCGTTGAGGAGTGCGGGTGGGTGCGGAGCCATGTCCCGAGGGGACGGTCCCCTCCGAGAACGTAGGTCCGGCCTGCTAGGTCTGCAGG
Source organism: Streptomyces sp. AC627_RSS907 (assembly GCF_019049165.1). Classification (NCBI taxonomy): domain Bacteria; kingdom Bacillati; phylum Actinomycetota; class Actinomycetes; order Kitasatosporales; family Streptomycetaceae; genus Streptomyces; species Streptomyces sp. AC627_RSS907. The sequence goes on along the minus strand of NZ_JAGMUE010000011.1, from coordinate 14,440 downwards.
CTCGGTGCGCCACAGCGGAGGCACCGACACACGTGCGGAAGCGCTGATCCAGTCGGCGTCGGGCGGAGCCAGGGCGGCCACGCCGGTGGCGACCACGATCAGCTGTGCACTCAGTGCGCGTCCGTCCTCGAGTACGAGTTCCGCTCGGTCGTCGTAGCCGGTGACGCTGACCGCACGGCCCTGCACGACGGAGCATCGGCCAGCCTGCTGTAGGCGGTACAGGTCGGCGGCAAGGGCTTCAGCCAGTTGCGGGCCAGCCGACCAGTTGCCAGGGACGTTCTCCAGTGCCCCAATGACATGCAGCTTGCCGCCTACTGAGTCAGCCTCCACGACGACCGTTCGAAGGTTCAGGCTGGCCGCCATCACCGCGGCCGCCACGCCTGACGGGCCGGCGCCGACCACCAGGACATCTGTCTCGTGCGGTGTGCTCATGCGTGGGCTCCCTGCGTTCCGCTGATTCGGGACAAGACAACCTCGCTCGTGACCAGTTGCTCAGCGCCGATGTTCCGGGCGGCGAGCAGGAGCGCGGCGTCGTGGTAGCGGGCGCCTCCGGTGGAGGCACAAGCGTCGGTGACAATCCACGGCCGGTATCCGGCCTGATAGGCCGCAACAGCGGAGTCGTATACGCACGCATCCGTGTCGATGCCGCACAGCACCAGATCGGTCCAGCCCGCCTCGTGGATGGTCCGGGCGCCCTCGGGGGTGAACACTGACGCCTGGGGCTTGTCGATGACCGCGGCGGCGGTGGCAGCGAACGGGGCCAGGTCAGCAACGAGGGCTTGTTCCTCGGGAGTACGCAATCGCGTCCAGCCCGTGATCGTCTCGTACGGTGACCCGGGCTCGTTGTGGAACCGCGACAGCACCACGGGAGCGCCAGCTGCTTGCCAGCCCTCCACCAGCCGAACAACCGAGGGAATGACTCCGCGGCTGTGCTGGTTGACAAAGCCCTGCTGCACATCGATGACCAGCAGCACTGTCGATCGAGGGTCCACCCACTCCGCCTTCCACATGGCCGTCACGGATTGCTGTCTCGGAGAGCGTCCTGGGCGGCACGCAGCCGATCAGGAAGTTCGCTGGTGGCCAGGATGGCCTCGCGCATCACCCGGTGTTGAGCGGTCTCAGTGGGGCGCGCGGTAGTGAGCCGGAAGTAGGCGCTGCGCAGGAAGCGCCAGCCGTAGGCCGTCGGCATCACCGGGTCCTGGCCGTCTTCAATCGTGTGCAGGATGTGCGACGAGAGGGCCCAGAGTGCCTGCACGTCGAGCTCAAGAGCCACGATCTGGCTCATGGTCAGAGCCCGCTCGTCCGACTGCGGGTGATAGGCGACACCGGACCAGCCGACGACGCCGCGGGAGACTCCGCCGTCGAAGGTCACGGCCTCGGGGTGGGCCCAGCTGTCACGGAACCTGGCTTCCTCTACCCCCGGCCCGAGCGGCACCACATCTGCTGGGTTCTGCCGGTTGACCAGCACTGATGGCGTCGCGAGCAGCTGGAGAGCCGTATCCAAGCCGGCGCTTGACCAGGAATGTGTGCGGAGCTCGTAGGCCGACAGCACGTACTGCGGAACGAGCGACTGGGCAGGCTGGACCTTGTCGTCGCCGTGACGGGCCAGGAGGTGAGCCATCCACTCCCCTACCCAGCCCGGCTCCTTCAGGTACGTGCGGTAACGCCACAACGCCAACTCGGTCAACGACTCCAGGCGGTGGTGCTCCTCAAGATGCACCACCGCGACACCGCAGGCGTACACGTGCACCGTCGACGACTGCGCGGAATGGTGGTCAGCCGACAGGACTCGCTGCTCCAAGCCGCCGGGCCCAGGCTCGCCTGGTGAGCCCGCAGCGTAGAGGGGCGCACTGCACTCACCGAGGTACACCGGCAAGAACTTGTGGGAGACGACCGTGCACGGTGCCGGACGCGCTGCCGCCTCCGCGTTGAGGGAAGCTGCCGTTCCACGCAGTGCTGCCAGACGGAGACTGAACGCCTCCTGCTCAGCCGGGGTGCACTGGAGGAGCGCCGTGTCCAGGATCTGCGCCATCTGGGGACGGCAGACGCTCGTCTTGTTCCGCTGCCAGTTCGAGACGGTCCGGGGGCTGATGCCGAGGCGACCGGCGAACTCGCGCACAGACGCTCGCATCACCGACCGCAACAGCAGCGCCTCCTCACCTGTCCACCTGTCCACAGCGATCACTACACACCCCCTTGGCGGTCACCTTCCAGGTACCAACGGCCCAATTGCCACGCTGTTGCTACACCACTGCCACGGCCGGACATCTCGCTCAAGCTCCCTGGTGCGGATGCTGTTCCTTGTTGATCCACACCCGCAACTCCGGCCGGAGGAACCATGGCGATCCCGGGCACACCCCAGTGCCGTGCCCGCGTCGAGTCCTGCGTGCCGTCAGGCATCGAACTCGTAGTCCAGGACGTACGAGGCGGAGTCGAGGGTCATCTCGTTGACCTCAACAACTCGCTGGTGGGCGTCGAAGGCAGTCCGGCACATCTTCAGGACAGGGCGTTCAGGGGACATGCCCAACGTGGCTGCTTCCTCAGCGGTGGGCAGCCGTCCGCGGATTTCCTCCCGGAAGCGGACCGGGCCATGTCCGAGGTCAGCGAGGCGAGCGTAGGTTCCTCCCGGCCCCGTGTCGGCCTGGGTGATCGCCGAACCCTCCACCAGGGCGTAAGGCAGGTACGAAGTGGCGAGCATGACCGGCCGGCCATCCAGGACGAAGCGCCTGGACCTGGCGCAGGCGGTCTCGCCGGCGTCCAGGTCGAGCATCTCGGCAATGTGCGCCGGCGGAACGACCTCCTGTACGGAAACCTGGTCGACGGTCAGGGGCCGGTCTTCGTCCGCCGACCAGATCGACTTCCCCGAGCCCCATTGGTCCTGTGCCAGACGCTGAATGCCGCGCCGCCGGATGGGGCGGAAGGCCTGAACGAACACCCCCGCGCCCTTCCGGGACTCAGCGAGCCCCTCGTTGGTGAGCGCACGCAATGCTCGCCGAGCCGTCATCACGGCGACGCCGTACTGCGGCGCGAGGGCGTTCTCCCCTGGCAGTCGATCACCGGGTCGGTAGTCCCCTCGCTCGATCGCAGCCTTCAGCTCGTCAGCGATCTGGAGGTATCTGGGCTGTTCAGAGCCCTTTCGGCCTGCCATGTGTCTCCTAACTTCGCTAGCGATCCTAAGGGCTTCGATGCTCAGCGTCAGCTACGGCTCGCGACTTACATAGCGAGGGGACATCTCTATCGAGGTGCTTGACATCGATAGAGAGATCGCGCACCATCGTACTGCAACTTCGATATCGAAGTTGCCCAGGTAGTCGTCCGCCCTCCGGGGCGGCCGGGGTAGCCCTCAGCTCGCTGAGGGCACGTCATCAGGCGAACTGAGGACGCGAGAGCACCATCGAACTCCCCCGGAGCCTGACGGCCGCGACGACTTGTGTGCACGTCGCAGCGCTGTGCGCTGTCTGTCCTGCGGGACGTCGGCTTCGTGCCGTGCGGCCCGGAGGGCGGAGAGAGCATCGCGACGCTCCCTCCCCCTGCCGCTCCGCCCGTGAGGAGTTCAGATGTCTGCTTCGACCCTTGAGCGCACCGCCCGCCCCCGCCGGAGCCGGACCCGCTCCCGCACCGTCAACTCCCGCCCGGCGCTGGCCCTGTCCGCCCTCAAGCCCCACCAGTACGACCTGCGCCGGGATTGCGCATCGCTGATCTGCCCCGACTGTGAGACGTGGGTGCCGATCACCGGCCTCCGGAGCACGGCGCCCAAGGTTGTGCCGCATGACACCGGCCGCACGTGGAAGGACGCGGCCGTCCGTTGCCGTCTGGGGAGCAACCGTCTGGTCACGGTCGACGTGACGGTGAGGAAGTGGCAGGAGCGCCTGGAGGACGGTCACGCGGAGACCGGTCACCGCCGCAAGACCACCGTGCGGCGCAAGCCGAAGGTCGCGGTGGCTCCGGCCGTCAGCCAGATCGCTGCCCAGAAGCAGGCGCCGACAGACGGCGAGAGCGGCAACGACCGGCCCTTGTGGCTGCTGCGCAAGAAGCAGTGGGCGGCGACCGAGTCGGCAGTCCGCGACGCTGACACCCGCCGCGCGCAGCTGCCGGAGGGCGATGCACCGCTGGGCGCTCCGCCGGTCCCCGTCAAGACGCTGCACCCCCAGCGCCGCGCGAGCTGACCCGCTCCAGACGAACGACCACGGCCCCGGCTGCTCCGCATCTGCGGGGCGGCCGGGGCCGTGGCTGCTCGTACAGCAGTCAGCTCCCCAAGTGGGGAGTGATCGCGACAGCCCTTGGGATTGCGGCCCGTGGGGCTGTCCAGGACCTGAATCGGAGGACCTGATGCAGCAAAGCATGACACGCACCATCCCCGCCCCGGCGAACGGCCCGGACCGTGAGAACGCCGCCGCTCTCCACCGGCTGGTCCGCCACCTGGTGGCCGACGGCGACGCGCGGGCCGCGAAGGCCAGGCGCCGCGCCCGCCGCACCCTCTCCGAGATGGAGACGGTCCGGTGAACGCCGTCCTCAGCCTGACCGACGCGGAGCGCGAGGAGCTCTCGCGCAAGAACGCTGAGCAGAACAAGCGGTCGGAGAACAACCGCCGCTGACTCCCCGGCATTGCCCGTCGTCCCCGCCCCTCCCCGGGCGGGGACGACGGAGAGCGCCGGGAGCTCCCGCCCGCTCCGGCCATCCGGCCGTCACACCACGCAACAGCCCCGGGGCGGCCACCCCGGGGCTTGCTCTGGACCTTCTGGGAGGCCCTGATGAATCGCGACTCCATCGTACGCACCAGCTACGCCCCCGACGCCGACCTGCCGGTCAACACCAACTGGCGCGAGGACGGCGCCTGCACGCGGGAGGACCCCGAACTGTTCTTCCCCATCGGCAACACCGGCCCGGCGCTCTTGCAGATCGAGGAGGCCAAGTCGGTGTGCCGCAGGTGCCCGGTCCTCGAGCGCTGCGCCTCCTGGGCGCTGGAGATGGGCGAGGCCCACGGCGTGTGGGGCGGCATGAGCGAGGACGACCGCCGCCGCATCAAGCGCCGAGCCGGCCGCAACCGCACCAAGGCCGCCTGATCCGGTCTGACGGCTGCCTGATCCGCTCGCACCGGCCGCTGCACCACGGCGGCCGGGACGGGCGGTGACGGGGAGCCGGACAGCCCGGACCGACAGCCGAGGGAGGCCCTCATGGCCACGACGATGACCCCGCTCCAGCCCGGCACGGAAGCCGCCGCCCAGGCGTGCGCCTTCGCGATCTTCGGCAGCGACATCCCGCCGATCGACCCCGATGACTACGACGGCAGCTGGCGCACCACCCTCCACGTCATCGCGGAGGAGTGGGTGGGCGAGGGCCGTGTCGAGCAGCACGCCGCCCGCACCGCGACCGCGGTCAACGACACCGACGACCTCCGCCGGCACGGCGCGCAGCTCCCCACGAGCTGACTTCGCGCCCGCCCGGCGGGAGCCGCACCCAGTTTCGAGCCCGCCCCGCGCCGCTTCGCGAGTACGGCCGCCCGCCTCTCGGGCCGCCGGCCTCTTCGTGCGCGCGAAGCGGGTAGAGCCGGTGTCCGGTTCGCAAGCAACCATCCGCACCACGGGCCGCTTCGGCAACGCCTCACCGCGTTTCGGGAGCAGCCCCCGCCGTTTCGCGTACGCCCTGAACGACCCCCTCCGGAGGCCCCCATGACGCTCACCGACTGGCCGCGATCCGCGGCTGAACCCGACCCCGAGACGGCTTCACCGGCCGCCGTTTCGGGAACGGCCACGCCGGTTTCGCAGACGGCCGACGCCGTTTCGGAGACGGCGGAGTTCGTTTCGGAGACGGAAAGCGGAACCGGAACGAAGCCCTCCCCGACGAAGCTGACCGGCACCCAGAAGTGGACGGCCGGAGCGATCGTCGCCGCCGCGCTCGTGCTCGCGGGCATCGGTCTGTACCTCAGCTTCGAGCACGTCGCGGTCTTCGCCCATGAGGAGCTCCGCTTCGCCAGTCTGGGCAAGGGCCAGCTCTTCGCGATCGGCGTCGACGTCGGCATCATGGTCATGATCGCCGTCGACCTGCTGATGGCCTGGCTCAAGCGCCCCATCAGCTGGATCCGCTACCCGGTGTGGCTGCTGACGGCCGCCACCGTCGTCCTCAACGCCGCGTCCGGGACCCCCAAGGACCGGGCGTGGCAGCTCCTGGACTACGTCGCCGCCGGCGCCCACGGCGTCGTCCCGGTCCTCTTCATCATGGTGGTGGAGCTGGGCCGCACCTCGATCGACCGCATCGTCCGGCCTGACCAGGCCGAACGCGACTCGATCCCGTGGCTGCGGTGGATCCTCGCCCCGGTCGCGACCGCCAGGATCTTCCGCCGGATGCGGCTGTGGGGCGTCACCTCCTACCCGGAGATGATCCGCCGGGACCAGGACCTCATCGCCTACGAGCAGTGGCTCAAGCGCAAGTACGAGGGCGACATCTCCGAGGCCAGCGAGGACGAGCTGCTGCCGATGAAGATGGCCCCCTACGGCTATACCGTCGCTCAGGCCCTGGCCATGCCCGACGAGCAGGAGCAGGCGGCTCAGGAGCGTGCGGAGGAGGCCGAGCGCCGCCGCCTGGACGCGGAGACGCGCAGCGAGGTCGCCAAGGCGGAGTCCGAGGCGGAGCGGCTGCGCGCCAAGGGCAAGGTGGAGTTGGTCCAGGCGGAGGTCGACGGCCAGACCGGTCAGGCTCGCGCCCACGCCCGAGCCCAGGTCAGCGCCGCAGAGCGGGCCGCTGAACTGGAGCAGCAGGCTCTCGACAACGCCGTGGTCGCCGAAGCTCGCGCCCGCGAGGCGGAGGCGGAGCGCAAGGAGGCCCAGGAGCGCAAGGCTGCAGCCGAGGCCGACCTGGAGAAGGCCGAGCTCGAGCGGAAGGCCGCTGAGCAGCGCAGGGCGGCGGCCGAGGCCGACAAGGTCGCGGCTGCGGAGGCCGGCGCTATCGAGACCGAGCGGATCGCGCTGGCACGCCGGACGGCGGCCGCCGCGGACCTGGAGGCAGCCGGGCTGGAGCGCCAGGCCGCGCAGAAGCGGAAGGAAGCGGCGGAGGCCGACCGGGTCGCTGCGGCGGAGGCGCAGGCCATCGAGACCCAGGCCATCGCCGAAGCCCGTCAGGCTGCTGCCGAAGCCGACCGGCGTGCTGCCGAAATGGAGAAGGCCGCTGCCGAAACGCGGCGCGCTGCTTCCGAAGCCGACCGCAAGAAGGCGGAGGAGGACCGCCGCCGGGAGGCCGCTCTCGCCGACGCCGCGCGCGCCCAGAAGGAAGCTGCCGAAGCCGAGCGGGCTGCTGCCGAAACGCGGCGGGTCGCTGCCGAAATCGAGCGGCGTGCGGTCGAAGCCGAGGACGCGGCGAAGCTCAAGCCGCGTGAGCGCGCGGTCCGCAAGGTCGCCCGGATGATCCTCGCCGTCGGCGGCGACGCCGACCAGCTGCCGCTCGCCGACATCCAGCGCGAGCTGGCGGTCACCTCGCCCGGCACTGCCTCGGAGTACCGCCAGGAGGCAGCCGAGCTGCTCGCCGGCGGTTACCGCCCGGAGCAGTGACCTGCACGAACCGCGGTTTCGACGGTTCCACCGGCCCCCGAGACGAAGTCAGCGCCTCGGGAGCGCGGTGAAGGCGCCGAAACGCCACGACAAAGCCTCCCAGATCGCCCCCGCCCCGAGAAGGAGAACCCCGCTCATGGATATCAACGCACTGTTCACGGATGAGGGCCTGCGGGCCTTCACCGCCACCGTCCGCGACCAGCACGTTCGTGACGCCCAGCAGTACGGGCAGATCGCGGACATCGTGCGCCGGCGCCTGGAGCAGACGCCCATCGAGGGCGACCGCTGGATGTCCAAGAAGCTCCGCGCCTGGAAGGTGTCGCGGCAGCTCAAGGCCATGCAGAAGGCGTCCGGCGAGGCCGCGAGCAAGGCGGAGGCCCTGTACGCGACCTACAAGAACGAGGTCCTGGAGCTCCCCCAGCGCAGGGCGGCGGCGGAGGCCCGGAAGCTGGAGCGCAAGCAGGGCAGGCAGGCCGCCCTGGGCGCCGCCGTCGCCAAGTCCCTGGAGAAGACGGTGACCGCGCTCAACACCCCCCAGGAGCAGGTGCCGGGCGCGGTCCCGCAGGCGGGGCCGGCGGAGTTCGTGACCCCGGACAACCCCTGGAACCAGTGGCCGATGGCGGCCGGTGGTGAGCGGCCGACCAGCACCATCAACGACTACTTCGCGAAGGGAGAAGGGCAGTGACGACGCCTCGGCAGACGCAAAACCGTGCGAAGCACTGGAACGCGCGGATCGCGGAGGCCCGGAGCGAGAAGGAGCGGGCCGGGGTCTGGTACGACGCGTGCCGGACCCTGGCCCGCCAGGCCGAACGCGACGGCAAGCCGAACCTGTGGCCCGCGCTCACCAAGACGCTCCACGACTTCTACAAGCACAACGGAGGGTGACGAAGTTCTTCTTCATCACCGCCTCCTCCTCGCCGCCTGGAGCACCCCAAGGCGCGCGCGTGTCGTGCGCGCGCGAGGGTGCCCCAGGCGGTGACCGTCTGTCAACTCCGAGAGGGAGACGTCATGGCCGACGACGACGGCCCGAACAACCTGATCCACTTCCCCCGCGTGGGTTACACCGCACCGGCCGAACCCCCCGCGGAACCCCCTGCTTCGACCCCGGCCGACGTGCCGTTCGCCGCCCCCGCAGACGCCTCCCTGGCCACGCCCGAAGCGTTTGCACCCGCGACGCGAACCGACCCGATGGGCGTCATCGCGACACTGCCCGAGCCCGGTCTCGGGACCCCGTTCACCGCCGACTCGGAGCCCGCCGCAGCCCCCGCCGCGACGCCCGCGATGGTCCCCGCGACCTTCCGTCCGGAGGGCGCGCAGCCCGCCGCGCCGCGCCTGGGATCGCTGTCCCTGGCGGCGATCCTCGCGGTGTCCCTGGCGGCCATGCGCGGCATCCACTCCGCCATCGCGACGGGCCGCGCGAACCGGGAGCAGCGCGAGGCGGTCGCGAAGACCGCGAGCACCGCCAAGGACGGCTCCTTGGGGGGCGGTTCGAAGAAGCAGGTGCAGCCCAGCCACGAGTACGGCCGCAAGACCCTCCAGCGTGGCCCCGGCGGCCTGGGAGGCCGCTCCGGCGGCTCCAGTCCGGGCAGGTCCGGGCACGGCGGCAGCGGGCCGTACAGCGGTTCGGGAGGCCGGCGCGGCGGGTCGACGACCAGGTCGCCCAGCGGTTCCGGCGGCGGTGGTGGCGGGCGCGGACGCGGTCCGGGCTCCGGCTCGGGCGGCGGCCGCACCACCTCGCCGAACAAGGACAGTTCCGGGATCACCCCGCTCAAGCGCACCTCGCAGGGCGGCGGCGTGAACCTCAAGAAGAACCGCGGCCCCGGATCATCCGGCGGCTCAGGAGGCTCCGGCGGCGGCAAGGGCCCGAACAACAGCGGCGGCGGGTCCGGCTCCTCCGGTGGCGGCGGCGACACCACGAACCGCAAGCGCGGGCCCGGCAGCACCGGGTCCGGGGCCGGCGGTTCGTCCGGCGGCCCGGGCAAGAAGCGCGGACCGGGCTCCGGGACGGGGACGGGGACCGGCAAAGGCACGGGCCCCGGCATCAAGAGCCCCGGCAAGGGCACGGAGGCGGGCGGGAAGACCACGCCCGGCACCACCAGCTCGAAGGGGACCGGCACCGGCAAGGGAACGTGGTCCGGTCGCAAGAGCGGCACGAAGAAGTCGCCGCGCGGCACGACCGGCCCTTCCGGGGTCCTGCGTAAGAAGCCTGGCACCACCACCTCCGGCACCGGTCCGAAGACCAAGCCGAAGGGGAAGGGCAGCAGCGGCGCGGGCACATCGGCGCCCGCCAGCAAGCGCGGCGGCGGGAAGAAGGGCAAGACCCCCTCCGGCAAGGGCGGGAAGTCCCGCAAGGGCAAGAAGCTCAAGCTCACGCCGGGGATCGCGCACGGCACGTTCGCGTCGTCGGTGAAGCAGGACTGCCGCTGCCGCAAGTGCCGGCGCTTCCGCAAGGAGTACAGCCGCAAGGTCCTCGGGGCGATGAAGTCGGCCGCCCGGGGCCGGACTACCTTCGGCGAGGCCGTGCACGAAACCCTTGAGAAGCGGCTCAAGCGCCGCCGCAAGAAGATGGGCCCGCCAGTCGTCACCAAGGTCAAGGTCAAGAAGCCGAAGAAGAAGACCGGCCCGAAGACCAAGACCACCAAGCCCAGCGGCACCACGCCCGCCGGCTCCGCCGCGAAGGCGCCGACCGGTCCGGCTGCGAAGGCACCGACCCGCCGCACGCCCTGGTCCACGGCCAAGGCGAGGGCCCGCAAGCGCGCCCGGATGCGCACCACCACGGTGCCCGGGCCCCGCCCGGCACCGACGACCGGCACGACCACACCGGCCCCGCCGCCGGGCCCGCCCGGTCCTGCGGCAGCCGCACCGGCCCCGGCGGCTGCGGTCGCCGGGGCCGCCACCGCCCCGGCCCCGCCGGGCGGCGGCACGGTGCCCGGCACCGACACCGGCACGCCGCGCCTGTCGCCGTTCGAGGCGATGGGCATGGCGACGGCGGTGTCCGCTCCGGCTGGTCCCATCACGGTCGAGCGGGCCGACTCCCCCGGGTCCGGCCCGGCCATGTCCGGCGGGGGTCTTCCTGACGGCATCTCGAGCACGAGCACGAAGGAGCACAGCGTGAGTGACGCCTGGCTGACGAAGTGGGGCAGCGGCAGCGTCGCGGACATGGACGCCCAGCACGAGACCGAGGTCACCCTCGACGACACGCTCGACGTCCTGGAGGAGCTCACCGAGCAGTCGTTCAAGGCGCACGAGACCTGCAACAAGCTCTCCGCGAAGGCGCGGCAGATCCGGCACGAGCTGGACGAACTCGCCGCCGACCTGCGCTCCACGCACAACGTCATCGGCCGCATGACCGGCGCCGCGATGGCCAAGCTCGCGGAGTCCATGGAGCTGCTGGCCCGCAAGGCCGACGAGATGTCCACCAAGTCCCTGACGGCGGCGGAGCTCTCCGAGAGCGCGGAGAACGCGATGTTCGACGCCTACCGGCCCCTCCAGCAGGCCACCGAGGACGCGGGCCTGGCCGTGCCCGCCGCCCGCATCCACAACGAGAACTGAGAGGAGATCACGTGAGCGACAACCTCCCCACCATCCCGGGCATGAACAGCGGCGGCGTCAGTACCGGCGGCGCCAGCAGCGGCAACGGCTTCCTCGCCCTGGCCGGCCGGACCGCCAAGCTCGCGGCCTCCGCCCTCTTCCTCAAGGAGGGCATGCACCTGCTCCGCTCCCACATGCAGGCCAACGCCAACGCGGCCCTGCGCGTGTCGGAGATGTGCGGCCAGGCCGAAGTCGAACCCCGGTTCACCTCGATGATCGAGGACACCTCCGCCGCCCTCACCGCGGTCGCGGAGGCTTCCGGCGAGATGGTGAACGCCGCCGACGCCGTCGACACCGACGCCCGCGGCTTCAACAACGCGCACGACCGGGAGTACCGCCCCGGCTACGAAGCCTCCAACGGCTCCGGCGTACGCCAGGCCAAGCCCGGCTTCTACCGGCGCACCGGCCGTCGCGGTTGACCCACCCCACCCTCGCCGCCAGCAGGGGGCCGGGCCCGCACGCCGGGCCCGGCCCCTGCTGCCCCCTGCCCCTGAACGGAGGCTGTGTTGAGCACCATCGACCAGGCGGCGCCGGCCGCCGACACCACCAAGCGCGTCCCGGGCCACGTCATCTACCGGCGCGTCCTGGCCGAACGCACCTCCTACGCCCTCGCGGCGGCCGGGATGGCCGTCGGCCCGCAGCTGGACGACAGCGCCTGGTCCTACCTCGCCTCCGGCGGGATCGGCCTGGGCACCCTCGCCTGGCTGTACGCGAAGACCAAGGATCTCGACCAGGGCCTGAGCGTCCTCACGCGGGCGCAGCGGGCGATCCCGTTCCTGACGGCCGCCGGCACCTACGTGGCGAACCTGATCACCCCCGGCTTCAACTGGTGGGAGGTCGTCGCCCCGGCCGCGTGGGCGTCCCTGATGGGCTGGATGGCGCCGCTCACCCGCAGCGCCGGCCTGGTCCTGGAGCTCACCGAGCACCAGGCGCAGCACGGCACCGGCCCCGGGGAGCCGCTGACCTACACCGAGTTCCTCACCGCGAAATGGGCGCAGGCCACCGGCGACGGAACCCGGCTGGTCTCCATCCAGCCCTACCGCGCCGACCGGCCCGACTTCGAAGCCGTCATCGTCGCCCAGGCCGGGAAGGCGGTGCCCACCTTCACCGAGGTGCAGCTGGCCGCCGCGTTCGACTTCCCGGTCGGCACCGTGAAGATCCGCCCGATCCAGGGCTCCGGACCCGGCCGGATGCGGCTGATCGCCCGCCCCACCACCGAGGACACCGAGGCCACCGCCGAAGGTATCCGCGGCCTGTGGGAGACCGCGGTCGCCGCCCCGGGCAAGGCCGCCCCCGGCGTCGACCTCATCGACTACCGGTCCGAACCGCACCGCATCGTGCTGCTGGTCGCCTCCCCGCCGGGCAAGGAAATCCACCTGCCGCACACGGCGATCTGCTCCGCCTTCGGCATCGACGACCCCTCCCGCCTAGTCATCGAAACGGACGGCATCCGTCAGGGCGTCATCTCCGTCTACAAGACGAACCCGCTGATGAAGGTCCGCAAGGCCACCGTCGAAGACCTGACGATGGACTCCAAGGGCCGCGTCACCATCGGCGTCTGCCACGACGGCAAGCCCGCCCGGATGCGGCTGTGGGATCCCGGACAGGGCGCGCTGCGCGGCATCACCGCCGGTGTCACCGGCGCGGGCAAGTCCGTCCTGCAGAACCTGATCCTCGCCGCGGAGAAGCGCTCCGGCGTCGTCTCCTGGGTCGGCGACGTCCAGGGCGGCATGTCCCTCCCGGAGGCGGAAGGCCGCGTCGACTGGTTCGCCAAGGGCCCGGTGGAGACGCTCCTGATGCTCACGGCCGCACACGCGGTCATGAAGTACCGCGAGCGGCTCTCCAACGAGATGGGCCGCGGCGACTTCGCCCTGAACCGGCCGTGGCCGCTCATCAACATCACGCTGGACGAGATCAACCGGCTGCTGTCCCACCCGGACGAAGCGATGCGCAAGGCCACCGCCTACCTCATCGCCGACATCCAGAAGACCGGCCGCAAGGTCGGCATCGGCATCCGGCTCGCCGTGCAGTCCCTGCACCTCAAGGACCTCGGTGACGACGACGCGATCCGCCAGCAGGGCAAGGTCGGCGCGCTGTTCCTCATGCGCACCGCCTCGTCCTCCACCAAGGAGATGGGCCTGGACGGCATCGCCCCGGCCGGCTTCCAGATGGAGAACATCCCCGCCCGGATCTACGAGAACGGGCAGATTGAGGCGCTGTTCTCCGGCAAGGACGACGAGGACGGCGAGAGCACGGCCGGTATGGCGTACATGTTCCTCGACGGCCGGGCGAAGTTCATGCGCACCTTCTTCGCGGAGAAGAAGGACGGGGTCTATCCCGACCTGATCGCCCTGTACGGCGAGGACCCGCCCACCGGGCTGACCGAGGGCGAGGCCAAGGCCGCGCAGGCCGGAGCCGCGATCTACGGCGTGCGGCACACCAACCCGTACGCCGACTGCGACACCCTCGCCCAGGCGTTCTCCGACGCCCCTGGCAGCAAGCCGACAGCCGGCACTCCGGCCCCGGCTGCGGACACCGACGGCGACAGCGGCGAAGCCCCCGCCCCGTCGTACGAGGCGCCGTTCGGCATCCCGTTCGGCGACAGCGGTTCCGACATCGGGGAGGAGCCCGGCCTCCAGGACCAGATCCTCGAACTGCTCGCCGACGGACCCAAGCAGCTCAAGGAGCTGCGCGCCGCGCTGCCCGGCTTCCAGCCCTCCAGCGTCAGCAACGCCTGCTCCCAGCTCAAGTCGAAGGGCCTGGCCATCTCGCGCAAGCGGGGCGTGTGGCAGCTCGCCGACAACTGACCCGCACCCACCACCCACTCACAGAAGGAACCGATACCCGTGGCCCTGTCGATCTCCCTGGTCCTCCTGCTCGGCATCATCGTCGTCATCCTGGTGCGCACCGGCTACCAGCGGATCATGCCGGGCATCGCCGTCTGCCTGTTCGGCTTCTTCCTCGCCAGCACCGGCATCGCCCCCACCATCACCAGCGCCGTGTCCTCCCTCACCGGTTGGATCAGCAGCTTCTGACCACCCCGACCCCGCCCCGCCGAACGAGAAGGAGAACGTCCCGATGAACCGCCCCCTGGTCCTGGTCGTCGATGAAGCCACCGACATCCTCGCGGCCAGCCCCGAGGCCCGCGCTCTCGTCACCGAGCTGCTGCGCACCGGCCGCCGCGACGGCCTGGTGGTCCGCTCCAAGGGCCGCCGACCGTTGCAGTACCCGACGCCGGACGCGCTCGAGGACGCCGCCGACCAGCTGTAGCCCGCACCGCCCCCCCCGCCCCCAGCGCCCTCCCAGCC